>NZ_JBZYCU010000003.1:0-119380 GCF_058933875.1 Streptococcus sp. STC1396
ATTCAAGAAATTATCAACCACAAAGCCCTCACTTATATTATACTTCTAAATGAGGGCTGTTTTCTTTATTTTCGTATTTCTGTGGGTGACGGCTATGTCGTCATGGCTGTCTGTCCCACTCTCTTTTCCTTTATTAAATTTTATCAAGTCAACTGGTTAAAATCCCAGATTTGATCCATCCAGCCTTCATAGAAATCAGGCTCGTGGCAGACCATGAGAATGCTGCCCTTGTACTCTTTCAAGGCGCGTTTCAGCTCTTCCTTGGCATCTACATCCAGGTGATTGGTTGGCTCGTCCAGAACCAGAACATTATTTTCTCGGTTCATGAGGAGGCAAAGTCGAACCTTGGCCTGCTCCCCACCTGAGAGAACCTGAATCTGGCTTTCGATATGCTTGGAAGTCAAACCACATCTAGCCAGAGCTGCTCGGACTTCGGCCTGATTGAGGGCCGGAAAGGCATTCCAGACTGCTTCAAGCGGTGTCTGACGATTACCACCTTCGACTTCCTGCTCGAAATAACCCAGCTCCAGATAGTCCCCACGCTCAACTTCCCCAGCGATTGGTGGTATAATCCCCAAGAGACTCTTCAAAAGAGTTGTTTTCCCAATCCCATTTGCCCCGATGATGGCCACTTTCTGATTGCGTTCAAAAGTCAGGTTAAGGGGCTGGGTTAGCGGACGGTCATACCCAATCTGCAAGTTCTCAGCCTGAAAGATAAAGCGGCCAGGTGTGCGAGCAGGCTTGAAGTCAAAGGAAGGCTTAGGCTTTTCACTCTGCAGCTCAATAATGTCCATCTTATCCAGCTTTTTCTGGCGGGACATGGCCATATTACGGGTCGCCACACGGGCTTTGTTGCGAGCTACAAAGTCCTTGAGATCCGCAATTTCTTTCTGCTGACGCTCATAGGCGGCTTCCAACTGAGATTTCTTCATCTCATAGACCTCTAAGAACTGATAATAATCCCCAGAATAGCGGGTCAACTGCTGATTTTCTACATGGTAGACGATATTGATCACATCATTCAAGAAAGGAATATCATGCGAGATTAGAACAAAGGCATTTTCATAGTTCTGTAGGTAACGCTTGAGCCAGTCAATGTGCTCCGCATCCAAATAGTTGGTCGGCTCGTCCAAAAGCAGGATATCAGGCTTTTCCAGAAGCAGCTTGGCCAAGAGAACCTTTGTCCGCTGCCCACCAGACAGCTCCGTCACATCGCTTTCCATACCGTAGTCCATGACACCTAGGGCCCGTGCGACTTCGTCAATCTTAGCATCCAGAGTATAGAAATCCCGGCTTTCCAAGCGGTCTTGCAACTCGCCCACTTCTTCCATAAGGGCATCGACATCCGCTCCTTCCTCAGCCATGCTCATATAGATTTCATTGATACGGGCCTCGGTCTTGAAAAGTTCGTCAAAGGCCGTCCGCAGCACATCACGGACAGACTGGCCTTGCTCCAGCATGGCATGCTGGTCCAGATAGCCAGCCGTCACATACTTGGACCACTCGACCTTGCCTTCGTCCGGCAGCATTTTACCAGTCACAATGCTCATAAAGGTTGATTTCCCCTCACCATTGGCACCGACCAATCCGATATGCTCTCCCTTAAGCAGGCGGAAGGATACATCCTCAAAAATAGCCCGGTCTCCAAAACCGTGGCTGAGATTTTTTACTTCTAAGATACTCATTTTTTCTCCTCTATCATTGATTGCAGTTCCTTGATTATACCATCAAAAGGGATTTTTTGGCAAGACAGAAGAAAAGGAAAAGCGAGCCACTTAGTGCCCACTTGCTTTATCTTAATCAAAATAATGTGTATGCTTGGTAATCCACTGGGTCAGTTTGATCTTCAGCCAAAATCCATAAATACCAAAGGTAACAATGGTCAGGAGCCACCACTTAATCCAATTTCCAAAAAGCTGCATGGCAGTACCGTCAAAGTAAAGACGGTGCCCGTCAATAACTGTATGTTTTATCTTCCAATTATACAGAATACACATGCCCCAAGGTGCACAAATTCCCAGCGTAAATACTGTAATCAAGGTAGCTAAAATCACATGACCGATGTAAGAAAAGAGACCGCCATCGAAATAAGACTCTTGATTCATGATATTTCCTCCTTTAAACCAATTCTTTCAGAAATTGAATCAGGGTTTCTGCAGAGCGTTTACCAGCTTCAAGAATAAATTCATCAAAAGTGACATTGGCATCATGGCTAGCTGTGTCGCTCATGGCCCGAATGACCATAAAGGGCAGGCCAATCGAATGTGTGGCTTGAGCAATAGCTGCGCCTTCCATCTCCACAGCTAAGACATCTGGGAAATGCTCCTTGATGCGGTCAATCTTGTCTTGACCAGCAACAAAGCTATCACCTGTCGCAATCAAACCTACTCTTGCCTTCTGATGGGTCTTTTCCAAAATTTTCTTCATTTCAGATACCAGATAGCGACTAGCTTCAAAATAGAGCGGCTGCCGTGCCATCTGACCGTAGTCATAGCCAAAGGCCGTCACGTCCACATCATGGTAGACCAGACGATCTGCGACTACCACGTCGCCGATAGCCAGCCCTTCTGCCACTGCTCCAGCCGAGCCTGTGTTAATCACGGCTGTGACCTTGAAGTCATTGACTAAAACAGCTACACTCATAGCTGACATGACCTTGCCAATCCCGCTTTCGACCAAGACCACTTCATGATAGCCGATAGAGCCCGTATGATAGACATGACCCAACCGAAGGTGCTTCTGCGGATTTTTCAAATGCTCCAGCAGAATCTTCAACTCTTCGGGCATGGCTGCGATAATTCCAATTTTCATGATTACTCATTTCCTCCATTCACATTAAAAAGCGAAGAAGCCTGGCTTCTCGCTTTATTATAGCCAAATAATTGCTGCGATTAATACAACCAAAAGAATCACAATCCAAAAGAGAATTCTATTTAGTTTAGCCTGAAAAATGCTTCGCTTTTGATTTTCAATCCGACGGCTTTTAGTCACTGTCGGTTCTACATCAATCTTCAGGGTGTCTTGAGTTACATTTCTGCGCGGGGCAGAGTAACCAAAACCACCTCTCCCGGCGGTAGAAATCACCTTTGTTTCCTCATCATCCATCATAGGCGACCCCGAAATGTCTTCACCTCGATTGGCACGCTCAATCATTTCATCAGTTAATAAGGGTTTTCCCATTGTTCTACATTCCTATTTCTTCAAGTTTTTTTCTTGCTGCCAATATTGAAGGGCCATGATAGTCTTGGCATCACAGATGTCCCCACTAGCAAGAAGCTGCTGAGCCTCTTCCAGACTGACTTCAAAGATTTCCAAGGTTTCATCTTCATCCTGAGGACGTGGATTTTCCACTTTTGTCAAATGGCTGGCGCTGTAAAGCTTGATTTTTTCATTGCAAAAACCAATAGCAGAATAAAAATCATAAAGCAACTCCAAGTCACCAGTATAGCCTGTTTCTTCCTCCAGCTCACGTAAAGCGGCTGCCTGAGGATCCGCATTTTCTCCCACTTCCAGTTTTCCAGCCGGAATCTCATAAGAAGTCGCTTCAATCGCCTTGCGGTACTGCTTGACTAAAATCATCTTATTTTCCGGAGTGATAGCAATCACAGCCACAGCGCCATTATGAAAAATCAAATCTCGTTGGGCTTGGCCTTTGCCTTCTGGCAACTCTACCTGATCCTGAACCACTTTAAAAATCGGTCCCTGATAAATTTCCGTCCGTTGGACGGTCTTTTCTTCAAATTCCATAACTGAACCTACTTATTTTGAGGGTGATGAGGAAGACGCTTAGCATAGTCTTCTTTATTTATCTGACGACCGCGTCCCAGAGCGATGGCATCTGCTGGCACATCCTTCGTTATGGTAGAACCCGCACCGACTAATGAATTGTCACCCAGCTCAACTGGGGCAATAATGGTCGAGTTGGAACCGACAAAGACATTGTCTCCGATAACGGTCTTGTACTTCTTCTGACCATCGTAATTTACCGTAATCGTACCTGCACCAAAGTTAACATGGGCACCAACCTGAGAATTACCGATATAAGTCAAATGACCAGCCTTGGTATTTTCACCAATACTAGAGCCCTTGACTTCGACAAAGTTGCCAACATGGACATCCTTAGCCAGACTGGATCCTGGACGGATATGGGCGTAAGGGCCGACTGTTACCCCATCTGCCACGCTAGACTCTTCAATCATCGAGTTTGTAATGACCGCTCGCTCACCAATTTCTGAATCTACAATATAAGTGCCATTGGTCAGGATAGTCTCCCCCCCAATCTTGGTCTGACCTTTTAGGGTCACGTTAGCTTCAACTTGAACCTCAGGCGCGATTTCCACATCTACATCGATATAGGTCGCATCTGGATTGACAAAGCTGACACCGTTGACCATATGCTGCTGGTTAATCCGGCGGCGCATCACACATTCAGCTGTAGCCAGAGCCACACGGTCATTAACCCCCAGACTCTCATCAAAGTCTTTCAGCGTATAAGCGCCGACTTTTTCGCCATTTTCACGGAAAATACCAATCACATCTGTGATATAGTATTCACCTTGGGCATTATTGGTATTGATATTTTTGAGAGCTTCAAAGAGGCGGGCATTGTCAAAGACATAGGTCCCTGTATTGATTTCCTTGATTTGCTGCTCAAAGTCAGAAGCATCTTTTTGCTCAACGATTTTGATGACTTCCCCGTGCTGGTTGCGCACGATCCGGCCATAGCCAAAAGGATTGTCAGCCTCTGCAGTCAAGATAGTCGCAACATTCTTGTGGTTGATATGAAAATCAATCAGATTTTTCAGGCTTTCTCCCGTAATCAGGGGCGTATCACCAGCAATAACCAGAGTTTGTCCAGCAAGGCCTTCCAAAACAGGCTCTGCCATCATAACCGCATGGCCAGTTCCTAGCTGCTCAGTCTGACGGACAAACTCTGTCTGACCTGCCAAGACTTGCTCGACCAGCTCTGCCTTGTGTCCGATAACGGTAACAGTTTTCTCTGGCTCAATCGCACTAACACTGCGGAAAACGTGCTCTAGCATGGAAATTCCTGCCACCTTGTGCAATACTTTTGGTAAATCTGATTTCATGCGAGTACCTTTACCCGCAGCCAAAATAACGGCATAATTTGTCATAAACGAACTCTTTTCTCTAAGATATTATCATTATTATACCATTAAAATGAGATTTTTTAAAATCAAAAAAGAAATAGACAGTTGAAATGTCTATTTCTAATGAAATATCGCCCAGCTTTCCTCTCAAAATTCTCAAACTTTTTGCATACAAATTACACATATGTGGGAAAATATTTTTTACTCTCAAGGATGCAAATTCACATGGAAGCATGCTAATTTTGCTCTTAGAATCCTCAGCACACTTGGAGGGATGAGACGAGCATGAAGTCACATTTGAATGCTTCTGTAGAGTGTAACCTATTTATTTCTTTTTCGTATTTGAAAATACTATTAAAACTACTTCAAACTCCAGCCGCCGTCGATTTTGATAATCTCGCCCTGCATAGCAGCTGCCTTACCACTGGCTAGAAAGAGGCTGACATCTGCCACTTCCTGAGGATCCAGCCAGCGCTTGATCGGCGTTTCCTCAGTAACCCAGTCTGCCTGTCTGCCTGGCTCAAAATCCGCAGCAGTCATGGCTGTCTTAACAGCGCCTGGCGCCAAGCCAAATACTTGGATATTTTTATCCGCATAGTCCAAGGCTATCTGCTTGGTCAAGCCGGCCAAAGCATGCTTAGAAGCAGTATAGGCGGCACCGCCACCACCAGCCAGAAAACTAGCAATCGAGCACATATTAATGATGATACCAGACTTTTTCTCCAGCATTTTCTGCAGGTAAAAGCGGGTTATTTTCATGGTCGCGGTCAGATTAAGGGCAAAAATCTGTTCCCAGTCCTCGTCGCTGGTCTCGTGCAGGGGACCATAATCGTCCAAGATACCGGCTGTATTGCAGAGAATGTCCACCTCGGGCAAGCTAGTAAAGAGCGGTGTCAAATCCCCTGTCAAATCCAACTTGATAAAACGCAGCTCATTGAGAAAACCAGGATTTTCATCCTTGTCCACCCCGTAAACACGGTAGCCATTTTCCAAAAAGGTCAGAGCCTGAGCTCGGCCAATGCCAGAGCTAGCTCCCGTCACCAGTACTGTCTTAGTCATTCACTTCCACCCAATCTGTCGCGAGCACATCACAAGGAGTCGGACTCCACACGGAGAAGCCCTCCCCCTCACCTGAAACATTGATGAGGAAATAAGGTGTCACTTCAAGAGCCACCCCATTCTGCTCAATCGTGTCAAAGAGCTGGACGTAGTTTTCTGCTCCGCCCCAGCCTGTACGCACGTATTTTTTCTTGGCCTTAAGGCCTGGTAAAATTTCTTCAAATGTCATGGTTTTCTCCTTTTTTATCTATAAACCTTGATTTGATAAGGTTTGTGAACCTCTGAAATGAGGTGGCTTTTAAATTTGTTCACCTTTTTGTGGACTTACAGGTCATTTATGGCTTTTTCGTAGTATGAAACAGCCTCTTTTTCTTTGTCCTTGGATAGGTGACTGTAGATGTCCATGGTCATAGCCAAGGTAGCATGGCCTAACCGGTATTGTAATTCTTTATAGCTGATACCAGCATTGAGCAATAAACTAGCGTGAGTGTGGCGGAAAGCGTGGAAGGTAAAGCGGGGTATTCCAATTTCTTTGCAACGCCTATCCAGGGAATCTTGCCTTGTGGCCATATTCTGATATTCTTTGGTCGGGATAGCAAATACTACAGACGGAGCACGCGCCCCATCTTCTACGAATAGTTGTCGCTGCCTATTTTTGTAGAGCTTCAGCATATTGACTGTTTTCCGGTCAATACTAATCACTCTGACCCCTGCTTTACTTTTAGGCGGGCCTACTAGATCCACCAGCCTATTATAATTCTTTGATATGCTGATGGTCGCATTCTCCAAGTCAATATCAGACCACTCCAGAGCCACTGCTTCACCAAAGCGACAGCCAGTCGCAAGCAGTAAGCTATACAGCACATAATCAAAATAATGACTGTATTTTTTGAATGCCAGCTTCTCCATATAGCCTAAAAGAGACTTCAAGTCCTCCGGAGCGATAAACTTGATTGCTTTACTCTCACGTTTTGGCTTCCTGGGCAGGATAATATCCCTCGCTGGGTTGAATGGCAAGAGCTGCAGTGAAACGCCATATTTTAAGATACGGCTGTTTATCGAGTGAACCACACCAAAGTGAACCAAGCGACTTGATAAGTCATTGATGAAACTCTGGATATAACTAGCGGTCAGCTTATCCAGTTTCATCTTTCCAAAAACTGGGATTAAGTGGCTATTCACCATTCTTTCTGTCGCTATGAAGGTTTGTGGTTTGACAGTCAGCCGGTAACTTTCTAGCCACAGTTCAGCCAATTCTTGATAATTCTTCACCCGCACAGCTTTATGAACCGTTGATCCATTTGCTTTAAAGTCAAGCTGCGCGTGCTGGGCTTTGCTCTTGACCTCTTTTCTTGTCCGTCCAGTGATACTGGTCTTTACTTTCTTCCCTGTTACCTGATCCACTCCCAGATAGACACTTGCGCGGTACACGTTGCTACCGTCTTTCTTTCTGACTTCTGTTATTTTCATGATATACCTTTCCATCAGCAGGCAAGCTGTTATTAAAAAGATTTTAGATTGAATTAGGTTTATATCATGCTAGGATCTACGAGAACCCGTCTATTTTCGATTTTAATGAGTTGGACGGTCAAATATACCAGAAAAGAAAACACGCGCTTAAACGGGCTTATATTGCGTTTTATCTCACTTCTCGATAAAATGAGGATCAGAAAATGGTCTTTTGAATGGTTGGTTCTTATACACGAGTTCCTCGCACTCGAGCTTGCAAGCGGGTAGTGTGGGGTTTTCTTTTATGTTATAATCAAATTAAATAAAGTTTATCAGGAGCGATAATATGAAAATCACAAAAATTATTCTCATCGTTACTTCGTTAATTTGGACACTGGTCAATTTATACCAAACTATTCATTCACCAACTGCGGTAAATCTAACGAGTTTCATGGGAATTGTACCTGTGATTGCAGGTTTGTATTCTGAAATTGACTGGGTGTATATAAATTGGAATAAGTTTAGAGCGTACCTATTTTTGAAGACGGTCTCTTTTACACCCAAGAGTTCTAGATTTTTAAAAGAAAATACTACACTGAGTCAATTAGAAAGAAAAATCCGAGATGAGTTAAAAACGGGAAACTATTTTATTGATGAATCTACTTTTAGAAAAACCCATGAGGATATTTATATGGATATAGAATCTGAAAGAGGTATAAAAAGCAAGTTAAGCATTAGTCTGCATCCGGAAAATGATGGTCAGAGACTGATATTAAAAGCAGATTATCAATTGGCATATAGAGATGTAAACAAACAATGGTCTACTTTTTTGTTGTTAAGAGATAACTTATTTGCTAACTATTCCAAAGAAGAAAATAGTAAAGAGCGATTTGATGTAACAATTAAAACTGATAGACATAAAAAATACAATCCTTTTTATCGGTTGACTGTACGTCACCTTGGAAAAAAAGATATAAAAAAATTTGATTTACAGTTTAAAGATAATGCGTTATCAGTCAAGACTGGTATTAATCAGATTTTTGGAACATCTAATAATTATAAAGATATTGAAAAACTAATTAAAGAATATATACCATTATCACGGTTATGATAATACGCCGATCTTCATTAGTGTTGCTATAGAAAATTCCAGCATCGGATATTCCTTCTGTTCAGAAATATCTGTTAAAGAAGTAAAGGATAGAATCGTACCAGATTGGGTTAACATAATCGTTCTTGATTTACCTAATATATCTAACGTACCTATGATTTTTGTAGCTTCATCATTTTCTAAAGCTTCGATCGCTTCGTCGTTTACATCAACTTCGTCTCCTGAAAAAGATTTACTTGAGACGCCAGCATCTGTGCTATTAAAACTAACACCTTTTGTTTGTGGCATCATGTTTGAAATCTTTTTCAAGTCAAATTTTAAGGATGTGTATTCAATATTAAGACTCTCAATTTTTTCTAACTCCTTCAAAAATTTTTTAGCAGTAGGAGTAGTTGTGCTTAAAAATAATAATTGATCGCTTTTTGAGTAAAAAAGGTCAAATTCAAACGCCTTTTGGTAGTTGTTATATTGTTGATATTCATCAGCATCAGAATTAAATACCAAAATTTCATCATCAATTTTTTTTGTGTAAATTCCTCTGAATTTAGTATATACTTTCCCTTCGATAGTCAATGTTTGATCGGTTGTTGTAATTGATCCGATAGTAACATTGGCTTTTTTTATATCCGTGGTTCCGTTTGGTATTTCGAACTTTGAAACTTGCCGTACTGATATTGATGTTGCTCCCATATTATTCTCCTTTTTATCCAACTAATCTATAAATTTCTTTTTTTAACATCATTTTATCTGAGATGTTTTTAAATTATATTCTTCTTGAAACGAATGTAATTAAACTCTGATACATCAATAATGTCCTTTAATTCTTCTACAGGATGATGAATTATATCCCTATCAATCTTAAGTTTACTCAACTCCCTGTTAATATTGTGGTTAGTTCAGTCCAAATTGCTATTTTAGGGGAGCCGAAAGTGCCGATTTTATTAGACATTGTGGCGCGTGGGTTAGAAAGTAGGAGATAAAAGAGTACCTAAATGAATTGTTTCCTCCAAGGAACTAGGTTCGATATCAAAAGTGCTTTGAATATACTCACGAACAATTTCTGCGAAATCATTTTGAAACTGTATTGGCCAGTTGAATATTGTGTCACTAACTCCATCATTATCTTTGGAAATTTTAAATTGTATATTTGAGCACTTGAAAAAGTTTCGAGTGTTGACAAAACAACTTCCTTGATATTCAATGGTCAACTTTTTTCCTAAATGAAAAATGTTGATTATTAAAAAAACAGGCTCCTCCCAACCTTCAAAAGCAAATTGCATTTCTTCTGCTAACTCAGATAAGGAGTCGTAATTATCAAATCCCGCTTTCATAGAAATTTCGAACGGAATATAATCGAAAAAATCAGCAGGAGATACCATTAGGTAGTTACATAACTTGTCAACGGTCGAGATATTTATTTTATCGGTTTTATTGTTTGAAATCTTTGATATTGTTGAGCGTGCAATCCCTGTATCATTGAATAATTGTGTAGCGGTTATTCCTCTATCTATCATTAATTTAGCAAGATTATTTCTAAGCATATTTCTTTCCTCCTTGAAAATATTTTAGCTTATACGCTAAATTTTTTCAAGTTTTTTTATTATTTTACTTGACACAATAAAAATACAGTGTATAATAAGAGACATAATTTTAGCGCTAGCGCTTCAATTTTTCTAAAAAGAAACAAAAAGGAGGGCTAAAGACATGCAAAATAATTTTCGGGTTCTTTTGGCAAAGCAACGCAAAAAAGTTTCAGACGTCTATAAGGCTACAGGTATTTCAAAAAGCACACTCACAGCTTTATACTACGAGCGTACCAAAAACCCTGAAGCAGAAACTTTGCTGAAAATCGCTGATTATCTGGGCGTAACCTTAGATGAGCTACTGACACCAGAAGAGTAAGAAAGGAGCGAAACCAATGGAACTAGTCTACATGGACGGCAAGAAAGAGCCGTATACAACCCACGAAATAGTGGCAGAACATGCTGAAATAGAAATTATTTCAGTCAGAAAACTAATTGATAAGCACAAAGAAGATTTAGAAGCCTTTGGGGTTTTGTCATTTGAAATCCATAAACCTGAAAAAGGATCATTAGGCGGACGGCCTAGAAAAATCTATCGCTTAAACGAACAGCAAGCGACTTTATTAGTGACTTATCTAGGGAATACCCGACCCGTTAGAAACTTCAAGACAAACCTAGTCAAAGCATTCTTTGAAATGCGGGACGAGCTAACAAAATTTAAGCTGCAGCGTGCTTTAGAAAAGCCAAAGCGCAAGACTTTACACGACAGCATAGAAAGCTGGAAAGAAGCTCCGAAGCATCCGCATAGCACCATTACAAACCTTTTGCTAAAAGGCACTAGCGGCATGAATAAAAAGCAACTGATGGCAGCGCGTGGCGGTCTGACAGGTATCGATAGCTTGACCAGTACCGAGCTTATCAGATACCAAGCCTTGGAAGATATGGCTATCGCTATGATTAACCTAGGCATGACCTATCAGGATATTAAGTCCATGGTCTTCAGACCAAAAGAAAACGCACCACAGGGCGCGTGAGAGCAACAAAAAAGGCTTACCGAGACCAATCAGCAAAGCCTTTCACACTATCACTAAAACATAATAAACAAGCAGGCAAGCTGTTATTAAAAGGGTTTTAGTAAAGATTTATACCTAGATTATAGCATATCTAGGACACTTTGACCATATGGAGAGCGCCAACTCTTAAAACTGGTATCACCTCACGCTTTCAAACTTTGGCGAGTCTGAGCGTAGGGAAATCATGTATAAGAAACAACCATTCAAAAAACTCTAAATACATAAAAAATCGAGGTAAATACCATGAAAAAACAAGACCAAAATCAAACAGTTGCTCTGACAGTTAAGCAAATCAAAGAACAAGGCCGACGCACTACCAATGTTATGACGAGAGTAGATACTCTAAAAGGATATGCTAACAGTCTTATGCTAGCCATGAACAGCGAGCCAGACAGAACTATTCTATTGGGCTGCCTAAATAACTTTCTAAGCCAGGTATATGACCAGATGGATGTAATGCATCAGGAACTAGATGCTGTGGCATATCAGCTACTGGAATGTGACAATCCAGAAGAACTAAAAGCCTATCTGAGCGCGAAAGTATAAAAAAACATAGGGAGTTATCAAAATGAGCGAACTACTAGGCGCAATTTTAACACTACTACTTTTCTTTCTGGCTGGCGTATGCGCTGAGCTGTTTCACTCCTGGGCTATTGCTTACAGACGCCGAGGGTATATCACCAAACGGCAACTCAGAAAGATGGAAAAATGGCTTGAAACAATGGAGGGCAGAGGATGACAAATAAAACGAATGATATTCTAGTGGACTATGAAGGGCTTTGCGGACAGTTAAAGGACATTCTAGATGTCTTAGAGTTAGCTAGTGCAGAGGAAGGGCAGAGAACTTTTTCCCTGCTCCATACAGCTAACCACGCTCTAAAACAACTCATTTCAGAACATGACGCTCTAGCCGAGACATACCGGAAGGAGGCCTGCCATGACAGAGCTTGAAGAAAGAATTCTAAGACTGATACCCGTAGGGGCGGACGAGCCACGCGCAGGGCGGGATATAGCCAATGTGCTAGGGCTGGAGATGAGAGCCTTACGAGATCATATTCTCCGGCTTATCGTTCGCTATGGTATCCCTATTGTGGCCAAACGTGGGGCAGGTAACGGCTACTATATTCCTGCTAACGATACCGAACGCCTAGCAGGGATCAGGGAGCTAAAGGCTCAGTATGACACAGAGGGAAAGCGTCTAGATGTGCTAATTAAAGCTGATTTAGAAAGCTATAAAGAGCTGCTGAAGGGAGCTGATCAGGAATGTTTAGTCTCAGCAAAGAAAGTGAATATGAGCTAACTCATGGCGTTCTGGAGCTTGTGGAGAACTATCTAGAAGCGCGTGAGAAGACCAAACCATGCTTAACGGGTTTAATCTCAGCCCAGCAAGCCATGGACGAACTGGATATAAAATACAAGACACTGCAACGATGGGAAAATGCAGGGCTAAGACGATACAAGCCACCGCTAGAGGACGCTAGAAAAGCGTATTACAGGGTTAGCGAACTTTTAAAATTTTTGGGGGTGGAAAATGGCAAGGTATAACATACATCCCGCCCAAGGTGGCGGCAAGTATCATGATATGAAAATCTATAAGGATCGGCAGCCTAAACCTCTTACACACGAGGAACAAAAACGCTTAAAACGCCTGAAAAAGAAACGGAGAAAGGGGCGATAGGATGGCCATCTATGAAAGCCGAGGATTTGGATCACTACTCCGGCCATATAAAGGCAAGCTAGAGCCGTTTGAGTATGTTGCACAATTTAAACCCATGTCAGTCCCAGAAGGTGCAGATATTAAGGAATACAAACGAACTGCAGCGCCCTACTGCTTAAGCGGAAAAGTAATCGCAGAAAAAAATGGCAGCTATCGCAGAAGTAATCAAAGTTTAGTGTATCGTGATTTGATTTTCCTTGATTATGATGAGATTGAGGGAACGACTGAGAGCTTTATAGAAGCTGTTTCTAGTGCTCTTTTTGGCTACTCCTATATCTTATACCCCACCATCAAACACACCCCCAAAAAACCTCGTTTTCGCCTTGTGGTGAAGCCTAGCGGTGTGATAAATGAGGCAGCTTATAAGCAGGTAGTCAAAGAGATTGCTGACAAGATAGGGATCCCCTTTGACATGGCTAGTCTAACCTGGTCACAACTCCAAGGGTTACCAGTAACAACTGGAGAACCAGCAGACTATCAAAAAATCGTAGAGCATGGGATAGATTATCCAGTACCACAGGGGAGTACTGAACCACTCAACAAAAAAACTACTACTGCTGCTCCTTACACCCCCAGAACAAACGGACAACGCTCTATCACTATGAGGGTCATAGACACCCTTTTCAATGGTTTTGGAAACGAGGGAGGGCGTAACGTGGCACTCACGCGCTTTGTAGGCTTACTCTTTAACAAGTGGGTTGATTGTGACCTAGAGACCGCCTACGAGCTAACAAAGATAGCCAATAGCGTGACTGCTGAACCGTTATCGATTGAGGAACTAGACCGCACTTTCAGCAGCATAGCACGGGCAGAATACAGAAAGAGAGGGTAGAACCATAGAACTAGAAGAATTGGAAAACCTAAAAAGTGAAATCTTAGAGGTGAGAGAAAAAGAGCAACCCCCTAGGACGATGAAAGAGCTTGAAAATCGTATCTTTCAGGCTGGTGAAGAATGGCGAACTGAACATACCGAAACTAAGGTAAACGAGTCCACAGGGGACGTTACCGAGAAGGTAGCCATGCCCCAAACCTTCACCGTTGCCAAAATACTAAGCGATATTGTCACGTTTACTTTTATCAGTAAGAGCAACATAGCAGACTATAGCCTACTCTATATCTATGATTTAGACGAGGGTATCTATACCGCTAGTAATGACTTGTTTAACCTATTCTGTAAGACTTTTGACGTGAGAATTAAGCCCAGAGAGTGGCCACAGATTAAGTTAATGGTTAGGACATTGACCAAGATTAAGAAACCACTGGAGAGTGCTGACCTTGTCCCCGTTAAGAATGGCATTATTGACCTAAGAACTAAGGAGCTACTCCCTTTTAGCCCTGACTATGTCATTACAAGCAAGATCAGCACAGCTTACCACGCGCCTAAACGAGTCCCAACAGATCGAGAGGGCAAAACTTTTGACGATTGGCTAAACTCAATCGCTTGTAATGATAGTGAACTGGTAACACTGTTTTGGCAGATTATCCTAGAGGCTATCAATCCTAACCACACCCGAAACAAGTTCGCGATCTTCTACGGGGACGGTAACAACGGCAAAGGGACATTTCAGCGCTTCCTTATCAATCTGATAGGAGAAAGCAATATATCAGCGTTAAAACCTGCACAGTTTGCTGAAAAGCATAACCTTGAAACCTTGGTGGGTAAAGTTTGTAATATTGGAGACGAAGCCCCAAACGAATACTTAAAAAATCCGTCTGATCTAATGAGTATCACTAGCGGGGACACCGTGCTAGTCAATCCAAAAGGGCGGCCAGCTTTTGAGGCTACTTTTAAGCTCTTTAATATTTTTTCGGGCAACTATATCCCCAACGGAGGCAACAAGACTAAAGGCTGGTATCGTCGAATTATGATCGTCCCTTTTAACGCTGACTTTAACGGGGAAAAGGAAAAGCCTTGGATAAAAAACGAGTTTTTAGCAAATAAGGACGTCCTAGAATATGCCCTATACAAAGCTATCAATCAAGAGCCTTTTACACACTTTATCGAACCTAAAGCAGTTAAAGGCCTTCTAGAAGAATACCAGGAAGATAATGACTACTTGCTTTCATGGGTTAAACACGAATACATGGAAAAAGGTTGGCACGAGCTGGACGTAGTACCTGTTTTTATCGTTACAAGATCACTAAAGCACTATGCCGAAGATATGGGCATACCCAAGCCCAATGTTTACGGAGCAGGTAAAGAAACTATCAGGCACTTACAACAGTTGACGCCTAATAAGTACCAACTTAAGCGGGCGAGGGTTAAAGTTGAGGACTTCGATAAGTTAGACCCTTTCGATTTTGAAAGAACAAAACTAGCTAAAACTAATCATGCTGTCGTTAAAGACTAAAATGTTACCTTCTTTTTATGCCCTAAACCCTTGGTATATCTAGGTTTTCACCCCAAAATGTTACCTTCTTGTTACCTTGTTTATAAAGAAGGTAACGTAGTTGAACCCTTGATAATACTGACTTTTTGGGAAAAATGTTACCTTGTTACCTTCTTTTTAACTCTCTATATAGGGAAAAAATAGTATTTATATATATAAGGGCTATGACTTCAAAAGAAGGTAACATGGTAACAAAACGGTCTAAACCCTTGTGGCAGTAAGGCTGGAATATGTTACCTAGAAGGTAACAAAATCACTAAAGAAGGTAACAAATTGAAGAAAAGGAGCTAAAAAAAATGAAAATCAAGATATTTTATCAACAACATAAGCAAAGCCTGGAGGAATTTGAATCTCAAGTCAACGACTTTATGGCAAGTGTTGAAGTTGTGGATGTGAAATACACTGAAGCGACTGAAGGTGACTACGAGAATTTGAGTGCAACATTGGGGCTACTGGTCCTATATAAAGAATAAGGAGGAATCCCATGACAGAACCAGCATACTTTGAACAGGCAGATCAGGAACTGAAGGAACTCAAGCGCAAACGTGACGATTTCATGGCGGATGCAACACCGGTAGAACTTACAGATACGCCTAAACTGATTGAACTAGGTGAGAAGCTCCGGACAGAAGACACCAGCATCAACGCCTATGAGTTATACAGACACCCTGAAGCGCGTGCAAAGTTATTCGCCCAAATCGTGGAAGCCTGCTTCTTGCTGATTGCAGATAGTTCGCCAGTACCAGTGCAGCCAACACAAGCCCAGCGGATCCATTTTTGCGAGTACCTAGAAGGGCAGTTCCAGAATATCATTAAGAAGTTGATTGCAAGCACAGACAAGCAAGCTCTGGAGTCTTTACTTGAAGCCCTGCAACTGCCCAAAGAAAAACAAGCTCAGTTTATCCGTAATGTGGTAGTAAGTGGCTTACTCAGTGAAGAATAGTAGCAAAGGGGCATTGCCTCTTTTTGTGGCTTAATTGCTACTCATCCCAATAGATTTGGGTTTTTCTGTATATAGGTATTTTTGAACGGATGAAAATTATAAAATCAATAGCTATTGAGACATTTATAAAGCCATTGAAAATAAAAAATCTAACCCATGGTATAGCTGAGTTAGACAGCAGGAAACTAGAAATAGACTTAGATAATTTATGGATAACCCTTGACAAAGACTACTTTGATTTAAATAGAATACCAGGGACCAAGGGAGGCTATCGCTACTTCTTTCTATGCCCTATTTGTGGTCAGCGGTGTAGAATACTTTATAAACGATATTTGCTCTATGGTTGCGGATCATGCCAGAAAATACACAAGTCAACCCTGAATCGCAGTAAGACAGATTGTCAATACTATTGGGAGAGAGCACTGAGAGAGGCTAGAAAGGTAGAACCAGGCTGGAGCCCTAAACGTGGCGGATATATGTTTGACGCTTTTCCTGAACGACCTAAGTATATGAAACGCGCCAGGTATTATAAGCACTATCAAAAATTCCTGAACTATACTAGAAAAGGTGACAGTCTTTGGATGAATGGTTTGGGTAGATTGAGGTAACTTTTGGCCACTAAACGGAATGGCTAAAGCTCTAAAAAAGTACCAAGTCTTGGGTTAGGCTGCGCGTGCTCAAAGCTCGAGCAAAGCTGGAGAAAATGCAAAATATCCCCTACCATTTATCAAACAGAGAAGGAACAAATAACTTGCCTTATATGCCTGCAACATGTTAGCAGGTATGGAAAAGTATGTACATATTCTGCCAGTCATTGAAAATACAAAAAGCCAAGGTGCTCCGCCTCAGCTTGATTGATTCATGCTTCAAAGATGAAGTTATAGAGTTGAACAACCTTCTGAAAGCTCGGTGTGTCCATAGTGGTGATTTTTTGCGCCTGGCGTTCTCGAAAGTCGAAGGTGTAGAGCTGGAGCGGATTCACTGAGCCGTCTACCTCAGAGGACAGGACAGGAACCAGCAAGCCTAGCTTTTCTAGTTTCTTCTGGCCATGCGTGACAGGGCAGACCGCAACGAAGCCAGTGCGTTCTGAGTATTCCTTACGAGATACCACCACGGCAGGGCGGCGCTTCTGGATCTCACGCCCGACAGATGGATCAAAGTCTATCCAGATAATATCCTGCTTTTCTGGGATATAGTTAGATTTCACTGTCAAGTAGCTTCACCCCTTCAAAATCATTTTCCATACGGAGATCAACCGCTTCAGCAAATGGATCTGCAATCTTTGGAGCTAGGACGATCACATTATCAGCGCCTTTGTAAACGACCATTTCTTGACCTTCCGGAACATCTAGCGCCTTGGGAATGGTCACAGTTAGAGAGTTCCCAACTTTACGGGTTTTTACTGTATTCATTTCTTTTCTCCTTTATTCGTATATATCAAGTATATACCCAAAAAAAGAGAAAAGCAAGCAAAAAGCCAGCCTTGCGACTGACTCCTTGGTATAGATTTGATAGATTTATTATACCACAAGAGGAGGCCAAAGCGTGACACCAGAGCAAGTAAAAGCAAAGTTAGAAGGCATTAGATGGTTAGATAAAGAGATTCAGAGTTTGCAGTTAGAACTTCAATATCTAGAACAAGGTCTGTTTAAAAAATCAACTCTGACACAAACCAAAGTCCAGACTAGTAGAGTGAACAATACAGAGAATGAACTTGTCTATGTTTTGAAGTTGAAAGAGGACATACAAGAGAGACTTTCCAGTCTAATCAAAGAACGTTCAGAAACTTCGAAACTCATTGACAAGCTGAGTGATCCTCTTGAAAGGTCAGTGTTGCGGATGTTCTATGTCAATCACTTGGAAATATGGAATATCGAAGACAAGATAGAAAAGTCAAAAACAACAATTTACAGAATAAAGAGTTCAGGAATAAAGAAACTTGCTAAGCTCATGGATGATAGAGCTTCTAAACTTACTTAGCAAAGCAGCTTCTTCCGCTGCTTGCCTTTTGGCCAAATGCTTCAGGCTATCACTTATACTGTTCAACATTCGGAAACTACCCCCTATTTTTTTGAACGGGGCTATATTGTTTCGATTTTAAAGGACGCGGCCTTTTCCGTGCGAAAAATTCCCTTTTTGAAAATTTTAAAGCAGAAAGAAATGCGGTATTATTAGGCTTTTAAGTTGATTTTTTAGCTATAAGGCTACCCATTGACTAAGGATATTTATAAAAACAACCTAGTACTGACAAGTTATTACACATTCCTCCAGTTATCGTGAGGATGAAGCTACGCACGATCGAGCCGAGAGTAGACCAAGAAAGATTTTCATTTTTTAATTGAACAAGGAGCGAACAAAGAGGACTGCAAATATCGAGAGTAATAAAAGATTAATAATATCAAAGGCAGGGTCTATGGATCTACCCTCTACCCTTTACGGCCTTCACACCAGCACTATACATTTTTTTACGGGACAATTAAGAAAAGGAGTGTGCTTTTTACGGCCGATATGGACATAAGGATAAGAATAATTCTTCACAGATTTAGATTAAGAGGAAATATGATATAATCAAGATATAAAGGATAGAGGTTGAAAAGTATCCGCCTCCAACGCGCCACTTAGCTAGTGGGTCGAGAAATGCGGGCGACATTCGGCGGTCCCGCCTATCCTTTCTTATAGCTAGCCCTTAGAAACGATTCTAGGGGCTTTTGTGAGGTTATAACTCTACAAAGCATGCACCTCATGATATAATATATCTATCAGCAACTCCACAAGTAATAAAAAAAGCACGTTTGACCGTGCTAGTTTCTTGCCTGCTGAACTCATCAATTTTACGCCCTTTTTGAGGGCTTTTTTTGTTCACCTTTTTGTGGACTCCTGAAGAATATCAAAGATGAACTAATATTGGTATTCTTGCTATAAACCGCTATAAACCACTGTAAAGAGACACTAAAGAATATATAAAATCATGGTTTTTCTAAATTTCTTCAAATGTCATGGTTTTCTCCTTTTATCACTTTCAATTTATTCATCAAGGCCGCATTGGCATCATTTTCGCAAATCTAAGTCGTCACTATTTTCCCTGATAATACCTTTTGAAATACCTTGAAATGTCCATCTATGATTCCAAGCAAGTCTCTCTTGAGGAAAAGATTCCGTTTTATTTGCTCAATGAGGTAAATTTTCTGCAATTCGCTTACAAATTTCTTCTATGATACTTTTAGGTGCTGCAACATTCAGCCGCGCATGATTTTTTCCTTTTTTTCCAAAGTCCGTCCCTCGGTTAAGGACTACTTTTGCTTTCTGGCGCAAAATCTGAAATAACTCTTCGTCAGTCAAGTTATAAGCTGAAAAATCCAGCCAAATCAGGTAAGTTCCTTGTGGCTTCATAACCTTGAGGCTAGGAGCATGCTGACTAAAGTAAGCGACTACAAAATCAATGTTATCCTCCAGAACAGCTTTGAGTTCAGTCAACCAAGGCTTGCCATAGCGATAAGCAGCTTCCGTAGCTAAAAACCCTAGACTAGATACTTCATGATGATTATTGGCCAGCTGACGTTGCTGAAATTTCTTTCTCAACTTTGGATTTTCAATAACAACGTAGGAATTTTTGGTACCAGCAATATTGAAAGTCTTAGTTGCGCTGCTCAAAATCAGTGTAAAATCTTTGAAATCAGGCGAAACTGTGTTAAAAGAACAGTGTTTATTGCCAAAAAAGGTCAAGTCTTGATGGATTTCATCAGAAACTAAAATCACCCCGTGCTGCTGACAGAGTCGGCCAATTTTTTCTAGTATCTCTTTTTCCCAAACACGGCCACCAGGATTGTGAGGATTGCAAAATACATATACTTTAACATCGTGTTCTGCCAAATCCTTTTCCAACTGCTCAAAATCAATCTGGTATAAGCCGTCCTCTTCTATCAAAGAATTCGTAATCAGTTTACGATTATTGAGCTCAATACTGCGAGCAAAGGGAGGATATACCGGAGTATTAATCAACACCGCATCTCCTTCCTGAGTAAAAGCCTGAATGGCTATGGAGATAGCTGGAACTACCCCTTCAATAAAGACAAGCGCATCTTTTTCAAAAACGTAGCCATGCTCTTCTTTTTCCCAGTCCAATACAGACTGAATCAAGCTATCACTAGCATAGGTATAACCATAGACTAACTGTTCTGCATAATCATGAACTGTCTGCCTGACTTCGGGCAGGACTTCAAAGTCCATATCAGCTATCCAGGCAGCCAAAACCTCTCGGTCATTTTCCGCCTCTTTCCACTTGTAAGTATGTTGCCCCAATCGATTCGGTGCTGTTTCAAAATTATAATTTCCCATATTAAGCCTCCAATGCTGACTGCAAGTCAGTCACTAAATCTCGGCTATCCTCAATACCAATAGACAGTCTCAGTAGATCATCCGTCAAACCATAAGAATGGCGCACTTCTACAGGAATATCTGCATGCGTTTGAGTTGCCGGATAGGTAATTAAACTCTCCACTCCTCCCAGACTTTCAGCGAAAGTGAAGATTTTAAGATTATTCAACAAATCAGGTATTTTACTCTCATCCACAACCTTAAAAGAAATCATACCTCCTTTTCCTGGGTAAAGCACCTCCTTAACAGCCGCAGATTTTTTCAAAAACTCCACGACAGCTAAAGCATTTTGCGTAGAACGTTCCATTCTCAAAGACAGAGTTTTGAGTCCCCGAAGAAGCATATAACTGTCAAACGGTGATAAAACGGCACCAGTTGTATTAAGTTGATAAAAAAGCTTTTCATAAATCTTAGCATTACTGGTCATAATCGCTCCGGCTAAAACATCGTTGTGCCCTCCTAGATATTTGGTCGCAGAATGCAAAACAATGTCTGCTCCATCCTCAAGTGGCCTTTGATAAATTGGACTGTAAAAGGTATTATCGACTACCACGGTCGCACCGTTCTCATGAGCCGCTTTAGCAATGCGAGCAATATCAAACTCGACCATCAAAGGATTCGTAGGGGTTTCGATATAAACAACATCCACTTGGTCTGTCAATTCAGTTAACAGCTCTTCTTCACTGCGAGCATAACTAAAATGAAAGCGACCTTCTTGCTCGAGCTGATTAAACCAGCGGAAAGAGCCACCATAAAGGTCCCGTACAGCAAGAACTTTGCTGCCCGCTGGAAATATGCTAAAAGCCAAAACAATGGCACTCATCCCTGAGCTAGTTGCTAAAGCATAATCTGCACTTTCAATAGCTGCTAGCGTTTCTTCCAAACTAGCACGTGTCGGATTCTTCGTACGCGTATAATCATATCCTGTTGACTGACCAAACTCAGGATGCTGATAAGTAGTTGCAAAATGCAAAGGTGTTGTCAGGGCACCAGTCGTTTTATCATTCTTAATCCCAGCTTGAGCTAAAATAGTATTTAGTTTTAAGTTCTCACTCATAGCAACCTCCGATAAAAAATATTGAGAAATTTCCCTCAATTGTTTTACCTTTCTATTGTAACATCTTCAGAAAAAGCTAAACTTTTTTCTTTTTAAGATCTAGGTATAGTTTGAAGCTATGGTCACTATTTTAATATTAACTGACTATACTCTATTCAAAGAAAACATCCAAGCATCTTCCAGATTTTTTTGAGGAAGTCAAAGCTTTCTTTAGCCACCGACTCTACCAATTTTTATTAAAGAGGTTTGTTAGTTTTTTTCTTGAATATCAGACGGTTTGCTGTCCTGTCTTGATTCAAAACGAGGCTGGGACAAAAGTCCTAGCCTCTCAATTGTTTTTGGATTGTCGAGCAAGACGCAGTGGTTGAGTGGACTCTACTACGCTGATTTCATCAGCTTTTACAGCCCTACTCAACTGTGCGGAGGTGGGACGACGAAATCGAATTCTAACGAATTACCGATTTCTGTCCCACTCTCATTTGATGTGAAAAGTCCGACGCAGACTGGCCGCCCTTTCACCAATAAAGCGATCCAGCAAACGAACGCTAAGTGAGAATCCTCCGTAAACTGCGACTCCAATTCCTCCAATGATGGCCAAATAGATAAAACTCGAAATCCGTCCACTTGGCTGGAATAAATAACCGATGATAAATTCTGATATGAGAACAACCAGTGTCATCAAAACAGTTAAAATACAAGTCAAGATTGTCCGTTTTTTAAGATTTCTAGGATTCAAACCAGTAACCTTACGAATTTCTTGATACATCAATACAATTGGAATAATCAGACCGATAGTTGTCGCAAGAAGAGTCCCGTATGCTTTAAATAAATAGATAAGCGGAATTTGTAAGATCAGCTTGACAGCAACTCCATAGAGGAAATAGATGATGGCCTTTCTATTTTGAAAAAGTGCCTGAATCATCGGAGCAAGGACTGTATAGATACTTAGGATAATCGTTTGCAGCATAGCAAAGATGAAGAGCCCCAGAGCCAAACTATCCGGTTTTCCATAAAAGACTGTATAAAGCGGCTCAGCTACTAGAACTGATCCAATCGTAGCCGGTAGGATAAAGAAGAGTAACATGCTAAGATTATCCTGAACCAGACGAGCAGTTGCTTTCAAGTCTCCCTTAACATAGTTTTCTGTCAGCAATGGGATTCCAACTCCCCCGATAGAAGTTGCCACAGCAATCAAAATCATTGTAATCTTATTAGGATTGGCTGAGAAGTAAGCAAACATGACTTTCAACTGAGACTCATTGAGACTTGTGAACCACTTCATGCTGTTGATAAAGGTCATCTGGTCAATGATTTGGAAAAGCTGAATGGCTGAGCCTGTAATGATGAAAGGAATTGCTTCCCGAACCGTGTCCCAGAGCAAAGTCCGCCCCTTGATTTCTGCTGAATTTTCAGGTTTATCAAGAATGGACCGCAACATGCCAGTCTTCCACAGATAGAAAACCAAAACTCCCATACTAGCCAGCATACCAATAAAGGCAGCAAAGGTGGACTGGGTGACAGCCTCTACATAGTTTCCAGACCCAATCTTCATGATGAAAAAGGCGGTCAGGAGCATCCAGATAACCCGAATAACCTGCTCCGCAATCTGGCTGATAGCATAAGGCTTAAGATTGTTAAATCCTTGGAAAAAGCCGCGGATAACACTCATGGACGGGAAAATCAGCACAGCCCAGGATAGGCTTTGCATGACTGGAATCAAGTCCTTGCCACCGCCCGACATGCTAGCGAAAACAGGAGACAGCAGGTACATGATGACTGCAAAAACGGCTCCTAAAAGTAGCATAAATTTCAAAAACTCACGAATAAGGGTAAAACTATGCTCTTCCTTATCGATGGTGTTGTACTTGGCCACCTGCTTAGCGACAGCCACCGGTACTCCTGCTGTAGAAATCAGCAGAAACCATGCATAGATATTGTAGCCCATGGTGAAGAGACCATTGGCTTCCGCTCCGTGCCGCCCCATCCAGATATACCAAGGAATGATATAAATAGCTCCTAAGAGACGGCTAATAAAATTACTGGCAGTCAGCCAGGCAGTCCCCCGCAACATTTGCTGCTGCTGACTTGTTGTTTTTGGTTGGTCCATAAATAACCTCTTTGATTTATTCTTATTTTATTATAAACTTTTCCTGGGCTCTTGTAAAACATAGTCTTTAGGTTTACAATAGAGATATGATAAAAATTAAAACTGCATTAGATATTTTGAAAAAAGACCACAATTTCCGTGAAATTATTGCAAACGGGGAATACTTCTTTGATTACGGTGACAGCGAATTCAGCTTCTCCAAGATCAGCTATGACAGCCGAGAAGCTGATGCTTCTACTCTCTTTTTTGTCAAGGGCGATCATTTCAAGAGAGAATTTTTGGAAAAAGCTGTGACAGCTGGGCTTAGATTTTATATTAGTGAAACAGACTTTGAAGTTGGTATTCCAGTCCTCTTAGTCAATGATGTCAAGCAAGCTATGAGTCTGATTGCTATGGAATTTTACGGTCATCCAGAACAAAAGCTCAAACTTTTGGCCTTCACTGGCACCAAGGGCAAGACCACGTCGGCTTATTTTGCTTTTAATATTTTAAAACAAAGCCACAAACCAGCCCTGCTTTCTACTATGAATACTACTCTGGATGGAGAAACTTTCTTTAAATCAACTCTCACAACTCCTGAAAGTCTTGATTTATTCAAAATGATGGCGGAAGCTGTCGACAATGGCCGAACCCATCTAATCATGGAAGTATCCAGCCAAGCCTATCTTAAAAAGCGGGTCTACGGCCTGACCTTTGATGTGGGCGTCTTTCTCAATATCAGCCCTGACCATATCGGCCCTATTGAGCACCCGACTTTTGAAGACTATTTCTACCATAAGCGACTCCTGATGGACAATAGCCGAGCTGTTGTCGTCAACAGTGGCATGGACCATTTTCAGGTTTTAGCCGAGCAAGTAGCTGCTTATGACCATGACTTTTATGGGCCAGCTTCCAGCAATGCCATCCTGAATTCCCTCGCCTTTTCCTTTGAAGTCCAAGGAAAACTGGCTGGTTCCTATGATATCCAGCTAATCGGCCGCTTCAATCAGGAAAATGCCATCGCTGCAGGACTAGCCTGTCTGCGACTGGGCGCTTCTTTGGAAGATATCCATTCAGGTGTTGCCCAAACACGTGTACCCGGCCGTATGGAGGTTCTAACTCAGAAAAATGGAGCCAAGGTCTTTGTTGACTACGCCCATAATGGCGACAGTTTGGCTAAGTTGCTGTCTGTCGTTCAAGAACACCAAAAAGGGAACATTGTCTTGATTCTGGGAGCAACCGGAAACAAGGGTGAGAGTCGGCGTAAGGACTTCGGCCTCCTGCTCAACCAGCATCCTGAGTTGAACATCATTCTGACAGCTGATGATCCGAATCGCGAGGATCCTATTGCCATCGCCCGTGAGATTGCCAGCTACATAACCTTTGAAGTGAACATGATTGCTGATCGTGAGGAAGCCATCAAAAAAGCCCTCAGCCTAACGAATGCTGAAGGCGATGCGGTCATTCTTGCCGGCAAGGGTGCCGATGCCTATCAAATCATTAATGACCAAAAAGTTGTCTATCCAGGTGATTATGCTGTGGCAGAGAAATATTTATAAACAAAAGGGATTGGAAAATATGCCAATCCCTTTTATGAACTCCAATTAACTAAAAGATAGATCAGGCTGGAGCCAAACATGTCCGCCAGAGCATGCATGAGAAAGAAAGGGAGGAGATTTTTAACTTTGTACTTATAGAGAAAGTAATAGAGAAGGCCAAAGACAACCCCAATCATAGAGGCCCAGAGTAGCCCTTGATAAGTATGGAAAGAAAAACGGATAAGAGTCGAATAGAGAAGAACCTGCCATTTATATTTGTCCTCAACTGAGGTTAGCAAGCCTAAAAAGAAAAATTCTTCATAAAAGCCATTCAGCAAGCTATAAAGGATAGCCATCGGACTTAAGGCAGCAAACTTACGGACAATCTCCATCAGGTCAATGTAGGGCCACAACTGCGGATCAAAATAATTATACTCTCCGCTGATTGTCGTTACGGTATCTGCAATAATTCCCATCAGGGCAAAAATAAAAGGAACCCAAAACAGTACAGACCAGCTAAAACGGATGGGCAGTTGCTTAAAGTCATAGTTGCGAATGACCAGATAGAGCAGGGCTAGAGCCAGCAGGATTAACTGAAGATACAAATTGCTAGAGTAAGCAGCGCCATTACTTGCGGTATCTGTTATTCCCTCAGTATAAGGAACTTGATCCATACTGCCTAAGTAGAGTTCTGTCGACCGATAGATGAACTGGCCAAACATAATCACAGTAATAATCACAATGTCAAACCACTTCAAATACTTTAACGGTTGCGACGGACGAATTTTTTCTAATAGTTTCATCGTAACTCCTTCCTTCTACATGAAACAGTAAATTTAATTTTGTACTTCCTTCACTATACCACAAAAAACTTAAAAAAGTTTATATTGACGAGACCGGCATGGATACCAATCTTTATTGGAAAACTCCTAGAAGCGAGAAAATTTGCAACAGGATTAGCGGATGCGTTTTAAAAGAACTTCAGTAGCTACAAGGCCATTAGAGCAAGTATTTGTAGCTCTTATTCTTTATGTTTCTCTTCTGGGACTTTTTTCACTTAACAGTTTTTTGTTGCACTATATTTTACAATTTATCTTTAAGGAAGAGAAAAACAGCAAACCAATTTGATTTACTGTCTCTTAAGTTAGTATTTATTGATATGATTGAATTATTTCAACTAATCACAGTATTATTTTGATTATTTTTTTCTAACGCTGAAAATAAACAATAAAGCACTCAGTATCATTTGAACAATTGCTCCCGGAACAATACCGAGCCAATCATATATTATAAGGAGTACTCTTGGGATAGGTATTGAACCATTAAGATTTCCTCCCATATAAAGAACCAAAATCAGCAGTGACGCTAAAAACCATATAGCACCGAATAAAATACCAAACCAATCTCTTTTTTTATTCATTGTTGCCTCCTAAATTTGATTTTTCTAGCTAAATACTTATTATATTATATCATTTTTAAGGTGTTATTTCTACTGTCAGCATACATACTTGTTTTCAGATCTTTCATAGGAATAGATAGAAAGAGCGAGAAAGGATACAAAAGATGATAGCATATCAGTCCTGATAAGAGCTGAATTTCTCCGTCTCCGTTTGATCTTTTGACGAGTCTATTTTTCAATATACGCTCTATATCTTCCAAAGTCGCTCTGTCAATGATTGCTTCATACACTTTTCAATCATCTGCCGGTTGCTTCTAGCTAAATAGTGATTTTGCTTATCTTTGTAAGGCTTTTCTGCCTTGAAGTTGACGACATCACCACAATACTCCAAGTTTGTTAAAATGCGAATTATGCTTACTTTATTACACTAGTCCCCTATAAACCAAAGCAAATTTGCAATTATATGCCTAACAAAGCAATAAGCAAGCTATCACAAGGACAGCCTGCTTATTTTTTAGGATATGTTTAATTTTCTACATAAGTGTGAAGCGGATAAGTCGGATAAGTCAAGGTACGCGCCAACTCAGAGGTCACATAACCTGCCGGTGCATCCAGCACAGACGGGATACGATTGACAATTGTGGCACAAGTCAGAGACACAGTATCTGGCTTGCTGACAGAAAAGACTAGATTTGGATCACCTGTAATTTCCCAATCACACATATCACCGTCATTTTCACGGTAGACCTTGCCAATACATTCTACTTCCAATTCAATTCCTTGATGGGTGTGAATCGTTGTCACAGCTGACATGCCTGTTACCTGTCCTGCCGGAATAACTCGACCCAGCGTTTCTGAATAAACATCTTCATCCAAAATATAAGGCACGCTCTTTTGTGAAATATCCTGAATGGTCCAGTTCATCTTAGAGCAGATAGCTTCCGCAGCATTCCACATATAGGATGGCAAACTTTCCGCAGAAGCAATTTCTTTATCAAATCGTTCTACATCATAGCCAGCACCGTGCGCTTCTGCTAAAGCCAAACCATAATCCTCTACATTATAGCTGGCAACCCCTTTGACTTTTTGAATGCGATTGAGACCAGACATAGCCAAGCAAGGCATATTAATCCAGTAGATATCTTGCATACCAGAGCCCATGATGGTGACACCATATTCTTTAGCCAACTTATCCAAGCGGTTCGTTTCAGATGGTGACGTCGTCCATGGATAAATAGCTTCTTCACAGGTCGTGATGATATTAACACCATTCTTGATAGCTGTTTCAAAAAAGCCATACATATCAGGCATATAGGAGGCAATGGTAACAATGGCAATATCGGCATCACACTGGTCAAATACACTGTCAGCTTTATCGGAAATCAAAACACCTGTCTTGTAGCCTAATTCCGCAAAATCACCAACATCTTGTCCCACTATCGCAGGATTATTGTCAATAGCGCCAACAATCTCCACACCGTGGTCCACTAGATATTTAAAAATAACCTTGGACATCTTGCCACAGCCATATTGCACAGCACGAATTTTTGCATTTCTCATTGGAAACCCTCCTTTAATTGTAATATTTTTCACAATTATAGTATAATATCTCTAGTAACTAGAGAGTCAATAGAGAGTTTTGAAAAATGAAAAAAATTTTGCGTATTGGAGAATTTTCTAAAATCAATCACATTTCCATTCAGACTTTACGATTTTATGATCAGATTGGTCTTTTAAGGCCTTATGAGGTTGATCCCGAGACTAACTACCGCTACTATCACATCAATCAATCTTCACTCGTTGACTCCATTCAATATCTACGACAATTAGATTTTTCTTTAAAAGAAATCAAGGAAATTCTCTCCGATCGAGATCAGTTTCATCTGCACCGGCTTATTGAAGAACGGTATCAGCAATTACTCCAAGAAAAAGAAATGCTAGAAGAGCGGATAAAGGAAATTGAAATTTTTCGTTCTGGTGCACAGCTTTATGGCGAAAAGCGGACTGATCAAAAGTTGGAAATTGTGGCATTCCCTGAACGACACATTCTATCCTTCTCTATTGATCAAAACATTTACCAGTTAGACAACGAAGAGTATGAACTCTATCTCCGCTATTTCAAACAGGAAATCCTCAATTACAACCCCTTTTTTAGTAATTTCAGCCGAGTTGGCTCTATTATGAAGCGAGGAGATTTTCTAAATCAAAATTGGTTCTCAAATCAGTTTTGCCTCTTTCACCAGACTCAAAATGAACTTCCAAATCTCATTCCAGCCATACTGCCTAAAGGAAGCTATGCTGTTGCTTACTGTTCATCATTCGAAGAAGAAGTGAGAAATCTCCCTCATTTTCACCAAGAATTAGCCGATGCAGGCTATCTGGTTACAGGTGATTATATCTGCGAAGTGATTCATGAACAACCTCAACTAAATGAAAAGCACCGCGACATGTTTATTAGAATGCAAGTGCAGGTTAAAAGCAGCTGAAACATCCCCTTACACCAATATTTGATGAAACTCGGGAAAATTTTATAAAACAATAAAAGGCCTAAAACCAAAGTTTTTAGGCTCTTTGTCAACTGTAGTGGGTTGATGTCAGCTAAGATCTGGAGAGGACAAAATTGGTCCTCTCCTTTTTGATATTCAAAGCGATGAGAATGCGTTTTTTGAAGTTGTCAAAGTTCCGAAATCCGAAAGCGTTGCGTTTGATAACTTTGATGAGGTTGTTTGTAGCCTCTAGCTTAGCATTTGAGTAAGGAAGTTCCAAAGCATTGATAATCTTGTCCCTCTCTTTTAAAAAGGTCTTAAAAACAGTTAGAAAGATAGGATTTATACAAGAAATTGTATCTTCAATGAGTCCAAAGAAATGCTCAGCTTGTTTCTCTTGAAAATGAAAGAGTAAGAGCTGGTAGAGCTCATAGTGTTCTTGGAGTTCTTGGGAGTAAGAGAGAAGCTTTTCCAGAATCTCTTTGTTGGTCAAATGCATGCGAAAAGTTGGGCGATAAAAACGTTTATCGCTGAGTTTCCGGCTGTCTTGTTGGATCAGTTTCCAGTAGCGTTTCAGCGCTTTATATTCGTGCGATTTTCGATCCAATTGATTCATGATTTGAACACGAACACGACTCATAGCCCGGCTGAGATGTTGTACAATATGAAAGCGATCGAGGACGATTTTAGCGCATGGAAAAAGTTGTCTAGCCAAGTCATAGTAGGGACTAAACATGTCCATGGTAATGACTTTAACGCGGTTTCGGACCTGCCTGGAATAGCGCAGAAAGTGATTGCGAATCGTTACTTGTGTCCGTCCATCTAAGATAGCTAGGATCTTTCTTGAATCGAAATCTTGTGCAATGAAGCTCATTTTGCCCTTCTTGAAGCCAGCTGAAACAGTCTCTCCCCAGACTGTTTCACTCCCAAGACATGTGAGTTGGAAGATAGTTGAGATCTGCCTTAAATTCAAACTCCTTTAGTTTTCGAATAACTGTGGACGTGGAAACAGCCAAGTTTTCAGCGATAGCTGTCATAGGGACTTTGTCGATTAGTTTTTGAGCGATTTTCTGCTTGACGATGGTTGCGATTTGGTGATTCTTCTTGACTAAGGATGTTTCTGCGACAGCTACTTTCCCGCAATCCTGACAGCGGAAACGCCGTTTTCTCAACCGAATCAGCGTTTTGTATCCCGCGCACTCTAAATAGGGAATTTTCGATTCTTTTTGGAAGTCATATTTAGCCATTTTTCCTTGACAGTGAGGGCATTTAGGTGCAGGATAATCTAGCTTGGCGAAGATTTCTTTATGCGTTCCAGCATTTAGAACATTCAAAATCGTAATGTTAGAGTCTTTAATTCCCAGTAAGTTTGTGATAAAATTTAATTGTTCCATAAGATTCCTTCTAATGATGGTTTCGTCGCTTTTCATTATAGGTCTTATGGGACTTTTTTTACAACAAAAGAGACTCCATAATCCCTGCGGTGGATTTACCCACTACAGAAATTATAGAGCCAGTTTTTAGAACAATGATTTTAAGCCTTTTTGTCTATCTAACTGTGATATTACTGAGTGAAAAGCATGTTTTCTCAGCTACATCTGAACCGAGTTTATTTCTCAGCTTCTTCAGCTTCTTCAAGAATTTCGGATATTTCCACTTTCACCTTGGTTACACGGCCGTTTTTGACCTTGTCATTGGTCAAAATCAGTTTTTTATTCTGACTTTCAACTTCATAGCTGATGCGTTCTGTTGGATTTGGAATGGTTCCTACACCCGTCAGATAGTAACCAGCAATGGTAGCCACGTCATCACTATCTATCTCAACTTCAAAATACTCATTAAAGTCATTGAGTGTCATCGTTCCCAATACGATATAGGTATTCTCACCAATTTCATAGACTTCCACCGCGACCTTGTCTGTTTCGTCTTCAATTTCACCGACAATCTCTTCCAGCAAGTCTTCCAGAGTCACGAGACCTGCCATACCGCCATATTCATCTAGCAGAATTGCCATTTGATTTTGAGTATTACGGAGAGATTTGAGCAAATCATCCACAAAAATCGTTTCAGGTACAAAGAGCGGTTCTTGCAGAATCTTGCGCAGAACAATATTGTCAAAACCATTGACAAAACCTTCATTCAAGAGACGTTTTGTGTGAATGAGACCAATGACATTGTCCTTGTCTCCATCATAAACTGGAATCCGAGAGAAATTCTTCTTGAGAATGCTTTGGATAATTTCCTTGGTGTCGTCCTGAATATCGACCATAAAGGCATCTGTCCGCGGCACCATCAGTTCACGCGCCATCAGCTCATCCAGCGAGAAAATCCCCTGCAACATTTCGATTTCGTCTGCATCCAGCGTCTCCTCGCTCTTGGTCAGCATGTACTCAATCTCATCCCGCGTCATCTTTTCGTCTGCATCGTCAAACTGCATCGGCGTAATCCGACTGAGGAGATTAGTCGAAGCTGAGAGCAACCAAACGAAAGGACTAACGATTTTTCCTACGAAAATAATCACAGGTGCGGTACGAATGGCTAAACTGTCCTTGAGATTCATGGCAATCCGCTTAGGATAAAGCTCTCCCAAAACAATGGAAATATAGGTCAAAAGCGCAAGTGCCAGAAAACTAGCAACTGCATGCGCCGTTTCAGAATTTCCCAGCCAAGAGGAAAAGATTTTCCCCAGATTGTCCGCAAAGCTAGCCCCCGACAGGATATTGATGACGGTGATTCCGACTTGAATTGTCGATAGAAAGTTATTGGGACTTTCAAGAACTTTTAATAAACGAATGTATTTGGCATCGCCTTCTTCAGCTTTCTGCTCTACGCGAGACCGATTGAGCGATACCATCGCCATCTCAGAAGCTGAGAAAAAGGCATTTAATAAAGTTAAAACGAATAGCAGTATTGCTTGCAATAAAATACTCTGACTGCCAGGGTCTTCCATGGATTCTTCTCCTAAAAATTATAATCAGACTTGATTATAACATATTTTCAAGATTCGTGCATGAGGATTCCGTAGAAAGCGTTTTGCAAATCAGGAATCCAAATCCTGCAAAACCTTTTCCAGCCGAGAAATAGCTCCGACAGGCAGAGCTGTCTTAGGATATTTCTGATTGAAAGCTAGCAAGAAGTTTAAACGAATCTGCATCCTTTCACGGATGAGCTGTCTATACTTGTAATCAAAGTTTGGAACGGCATATCCTTCGTAGTTAAGATATTCAAAGCCTTCCAAAGGTCCGAAAGGTCTAAATTCTGCCTTCCCATCTACTATCTGTTCAATAATATCTAAAGACACTTCCTTTGAGATGCCCTTCCCCATATAAAATCCAGTATTGATGATATAGCAGGCAACGCCTGACTCAAATAAACGACGGAATTTCCGATAATCTTCCACCAGCGGATAAACGCGGAAAGGATTGGCATAAGGCTCAATAACCAAATCATCATGCAGACCAATAACATTTTCAGCATTGGAACGCTTGGTCATCAAAGTACAGCCCATCGTAGAAGCCATAAGAGGATCATTAATCTTGATTAGTGGCGGGAGAGAGTCATCCTTCATAATCCAGAAGATAGCGTTGATGGGTTCGTCAATCCGGTCCACTCGATTCGGAGTAGCAAAGCGCGATTTGACAGTCCGCCCATTTCCGTTACGGATATCCTCAGTTACCAGCTTTTTCCGTCCATTTTCATCTAGTGTCACTCCACAGTTCTGCACAGTGACAAAGAAATCCTGCTCACTATGACCTGTAGGGTAGTCATTTGTCTTGTCAAAATAAGACGGCTCAAGGGCAATAGAGGAGCCATCCTTGACCGAGATAATAAAGGCATCATCATGGAGAACCTTGATGTCATATTTATGGTCATGCTTGGCATGTGTCAGCGTGGATTTCCCTGAGCCAGATAGCCCGAAGAATGATGCGACATAGTCCTCTTTTTCGGCATCCTGCTTGAAAATTTTCAAGCCCCCATGGCAGGCAACATAACCGTTTCTGGCAGCCGTTCCCCAAGCCAAGGTCAAAGTGGCCTTTTTCAGCTCTCCGAAATAATTCAAGCCCAAAATGACGGCACAGTTATGGTTGGTATCAAAATATACAAGCCCTTCTGGGTAATCTGGATGCTTCCACTTAGGATCAAAAAAGACAAAGATATCATTCTCTTCATACTTTTTAGACGCTTTCAGTCGATTTTTAAATTCCTCATCCAAAATTTGGAAATTCAAGAGCCAGGAGTACAGGTTATTGATTTCTTCCTGAGGAACCATCAGATGAGCGTAGGCCATAAAGTCCTCATCTAGCCCGACCACAGCATCAGCCTTATAGAAGGTTCTTTTATGTGCTTGGTAAATTGCACTCCGGACAAGAAAAAGCAAATGCTCATCTTCTTCGCTATCTCTGCCATAGATTCTTCTAGCCTTGGCTGTTCTGCCGACAACAGCCCCCGAATTGGTCAATAAAACGCGTGCATAAGAAGGAAGACCCAGCTCCTTGGTATGAATAACCGGCATGTCCAGCACAACCGTTCCAGCAGCTGTCGAAGCGAGTTGATAAGCTTCTTCTACCGTCTTGATAGCTTGGACTTGATTTTCATAAAAGGCTGTTTCCACAATGGTCTTCAAAGGAGAAAAATAAGAAGAATCTTTTCTTATTTCCTGCGGAGAAAATTTACGACGTGTTACCATAAGTATGCCTCCTTTATGCTATTATTACTATTTTAGCATAAATATACAATTTTATGTTATAAAAAATGCAAGAAAAAAATAGAAGAGGACTCGCCTTCTCCTATTTTTTTATAATACCAAATTCCTCATTTTTCTTTTGCAGCTGTGCTTCCTTGTGATTATCGTAAAGATTAGCCAAGAATTTTACGATTTCTTTTAGGATTGAATAAGTCGGAATGGCCACAATCATGCCCATAATACCATAAATATTGCTGGACAAGAGCAAAAGAACCATAATCGTAATAGGGTGAACCTTCATAACGCCGCCGACAATCCGCGGATAAAGGATATTCCCGTCAATCTGCTGGACAATAAGCATATAAATCAGTGCAACCAGCATTTTCTGCGGATCAGTAAAGGCGTAGGTAATCAGCATGGGAATCAAGCCGATACTTGGTCCTACATAAGGAATTAAATTGGCCAAAGCTGAGAAAATCGCAAAGACCAAAGCATACTTGAGACCAATCACACTGTAGCCAATAAAGGCCAGAGTTCCAATCAGCAGCGCATCAATCGAAATCCCACTGATGTAGCGAGCCACCGTGGCGTTCAGATTAGTTAACAGTTTGGAAATATTGAGCTTATCCCGCTTGAGAACTGTCCGCTCCAGCATCGGCAGCAATTTCTGACCATCCACGAGGAAATAAACCAAGAAAATCGGCGTCATAATTAAAATCATAATGGTATTAACGACTGCAGACACCACACTGCCCAGACTATTGGTAACACCATTTAAAATATTTTGCAGAATATCCACATAGGACAGATTGAGTTGCTGAATGGTAGATTGAATATTTAAACTCTTGAATAAAGGATTCTTGGATAATTGATTAACAAAGCTCTGAATTTCCCAATAGAGGCCCTGAGTCGAATTAATCAGACTGCTCAGCTGATTAATCAAAATTGGCAAAAGGTAGATAACACCAATCGTCAATAAGCCAAACAGCAGGAACAAAGTGATCAAAATTCCAAAAATACGTTTAATTTTTAACTTTTTCTCTAAAAATGTTACCAGAGGATTCGTGATATAATAGAGGAAGCCCCCCACAAGAAAGGGGATTAAGATGGTATTGATAACACTTACTACTGGCGTAATCATGTCTCCCATCTGGCGCCAGATAAAGAAGATAATCGTCAGCAGTAAAACCTCACTAGTCCAAAACATTAACTTACTTTTATGAAACATTTATACTCTCCTCTCAGTTATTTTACCATAATTTATGATAAAATAGAGGGGATTTTACAAAAGAAAGAATAAAAATGGAAAACATTATCAGCATGGAAAAGGTTTGGCTAGTCAAGAATGGTCAAACAATTTTAAAAGATCTGAATTGGCAGGTGAAAAAAGGAGAAAATTGGGCTATTTTGGGATTGAACGGCTCTGGTAAATCCACCCTGCTGCGTTTGCTCATGGCCGAACATTGGAAAACCAAGGGGGAACTGATGGTTCTTGGCACCACATTCGGACAAGGAGACATTCCTGAACTGAGAACTAAAATCGGAGTTGTCGGCTCTTTTATCGCTGAACGCCTGCCCAGTCGGATGCTGGCGGATGAGATTGTCCTGACCGGCAAATACAAAAGCAGCATCCTCTACCGCCAATATGGAGAAGCTGAGCTGAACGAAGCCCGAGAAATGCTGCTTTCTATCGGGGGACAGGAGCTGATCGGCAGAAGCTATGCCAGTCTGTCGCAGGGTGAAAAACAGCTGCTCTTAATCGCTCGCAGCTTGATGGAAACACCCGACCTCTTAATTTTAGACGAAGCGACCAGTGGTCTGGATTTATTTGCCCGCGAACGACTCTTGCAGCAGATTGAGAACATTGCTCGGCTAGAGCAAGCTCCCACCATTCTCTATGTGACCCACCATGCCGAGGAAATCACCCCTGTGATGGATCATGTCCTACTCTTAAAAGATGGAGAAATCATTGCTCAAGGAGCCAAAGAAGAGATTTTGACAAAAGAAATACTGAATCGCTTTTATCCACAGCCAGTTCAATTAATTGATCTAGGTGAGGGACGCTGTTTTGTGAAAGTAGAGGGTAATATTTCATGAAGCAATTTACAAATATCCTTTTTAATTTAGGCTATTTTCTCGTCTTGACGATGACAGCCATCGCCCTCCTTTTCCTGTCCGGGCAGATTTTGATTTCTCATACCTATATTCCGCTGCATATTGCAGAAGGCGTCAAATTCGTCACTAATCCTTGGTACTTCTATCCCCTTCTTATTCTCTTTCTTTTCGCGCTCTTCGGACTTCGACCGCTTTTGGAGAAGATAAAGATTCCCTACCTTTTAGTCGGATTGAGCCTGCTCTATATCGCAGCAGCATTCTTTCTCATCACCTCCTACAGCGGCATTATTCGAGCAGATGCCAAACATGTCTTTAATGCAGCTCTAGCCTTCAATCAGGGCGATTACAGCTCGCTTACGACCGTCGGTAGCTATATGTACCGCAATCCACATCAGCTGGGGCTGATGACCTTAGAGCGCCTCTATGCTTATATCTCCCCGACAACTCGGTTTGCCTTTGGCATGAATGTCATCTGGAGCTTGCTCAGTAATTTTCTAATCTATAAGATTGCAGCTTTGCTCAATCGCAAGGAAATTATTCAAAAATACACAATCTTGCTGACCTTCCTTTTCCTGCCCCAACTTTTTTTCGTACTTTTTATTTATGGGACTATTCCAGGCCTGTTCTTTTGTCTGCTTAGTCTTTATGCCTTTATCAAATTGGAGCAAAATGGCAATCTGCTCTACCTCCTTCTCGGTGCAGCCAGTATCAGCTTAGCCTGTCTTCTGCGAAATAATTATATTATCTTTGCTATCATGCTGCTTGGAATCTATCTCCTCTCCATTTTCTACAAATGGTCTTGGAAAAAACCGCTGGCTATTCTGCTGATTATCACTGGGATTGTCTTTTCAAATAAGGCTTTGAATACCTACTATGAAAACCTAATCGGACAGGAAATCGGCGTTGGAACTCCCAAGATTGCCTATATTACCATGGGTCTGAGAGATGATCCCAATCGTCAAACTCTGGGTGGCTGGTATGATGCTTATAATACTAAAATTCTCAAACGCAACAAGTACGATGAAAAAAAAGCAACCGCCATGGCAACTCAGGATTTGAAAGATCTTTTGCTGAACTTTTCCAAACATCCAGACTATGCACTCAAGTTCTTCTACGAAAAAGTTAAATCTACCTGGACAGAGCCAACTTTCCAGTCCATCTGGACTGGACCGCAGATTGAACGCCAGCAATATATGAGGCCGACTATCTTGCGCAGCATTTATGAGGAGAGAAAAGGTTATCAGATTGTTAATTTCCTGCTCTTAATTCTGCTAGCCAGCATCTATCTGCTCTCCTGTTTCTTTATCCTGCATAAATTTTTCGTCGCCGAGGAAAAGCTAACGCCTTTTGACCTCTATCCCTTCACCTTTCTTTTGGGTGGCGGACTCTTTCATTTCTTTTGGGAAACAAAAAGCCAATATGTCTATATCTATGTACTCCTTCTCATCCCTTCCACCGCTCAATCCTTAGTCGACCTGAGCGATTGGTGGAAGAACAAAGGAAAAGGGAAATCAACAGACCAGCTTGAGAAAAACCTATAAAACTTGAACACTTGATAAGATTTTCTTATAATTTTATAGGAATATTAAGTGAAACAAAGTTGAATTTGTAATTAAAATTTTTTGTATTTTGCGAAGGGAGAATAGCGATTTATGTTTTCAATATTAGGTGCAGTATTATTTGGAGTTATAGCAATTATGACAGTTCTTGTTGCTTGCGGTCTGCCTTTGGGCGAATATACAATGGGTGGACAACATAAAATCTTACCTAAGAAATTTAGACTTGCGGCAGTCATTTCGGTGGCTATCCAAATTTTTGCCATGATCATTATTTTGCAAGCCGGAGGTTTGCTTCCCTTGTGGTTTTCTTTTAAGAACACTAAATATATTTGTTTCTTCTTTGCCGCTTACTTATCCTTGAATACGATTATGAACATGATTTCAAAAAGTAAGAAAGAAAAATATGTTATGACTCCTCTTTCACTTATAGCTGCAATATGTTTTTGGATAACAGCATTTCAGATGTAGTATGTAAGCGAGAATAACCTACAGTGAGTCAAATTGGAATTTGTAGAGGTGAGAAAAATGTAATGGCAACATATTCAACTTAAATCTAAATAATATAAAATTACGAGGAAATTATAAGATGAACAATTATATAAAATTAAATGAAGATAGATGGAATAATGTAAAAAATGATTATACTGAGCCATTGACACATGAAGAATTAGAAGAAGTTAGAAATAATCCAATTTCTGTTGCATTAACTGTTGGGAAAAAAGTTCCGAAAGAATGGTTTGAAAAAGCCAACGGAAAAAAGATATTAGGTTTAGCTTGTGGTGGTGGACAGCAGGGTCCAGTTTTTGCTATAAAAGGTTATGATGTAACCATAATGGATTTTTCTAAATCACAATTACAAAGAGATGATATGGTTGCTAAAAGAGAAGGCTTAAAAATCAACACAGTTCAAGGCGATATGACAAAACCATTTCCATTTGAAAATGAAACTTTTGATATTATTTTTAATCCAGTTTCAAATGTATATATAGAAGATTTAGAAAACATGTATAAAGAAGCCTCTCGAGTATTGAAAAAGGGTGGACTGTTAATGGTCGGATTTATGAATCCTTGGATATACATGTACGATGCTAACATTGTATGGGACAAACCCGATGAAGAATTACTTTTAAAGTTTTCAATACCTTTTAATTCAAAAGAGCTTGAAGAGGAAGGCAAAATAACCATAAATCCAGAATATGGATATGAATTTAGCCATACCTTAGAAACTCAGATTAGAGGACAACTTAAAAATGGTCTCGCTATGATAGATTTTTATGAATCATGTGATAAAAGACATAGATTATCACGTTATGGAAATAACTATATAGCTACACTCTGCATTAAACTATAACATTATAGAAAATACTTCAGGAGAATAGCCCAGTTTATTTTCCTGAAGGGTTAAAATCTAAAAATCCCAGTTTGTCTAATTGAATCGAAGAATGTTTAAAACAGTAAATCAAAAAGTTTTACTGTTTTTTGCTCATTTTCCAAAATAAAAGCGTCAGTAAATTAAAAAGGCACTTGACCAAACGCTTCCTGAGGCGTTTAGCCAAGCACTTCTCTCAATTTCTCAATCATGACCAAGAAAGGCGGATTGTTAATCTGATTGATGGTCTTGTAGAGGGCAACGGTGAAGTCCTGCTGGGGCAGCTGACTGACGAAGTCTAGCACCGCATCTTTTTCAACTTCTCCACCATCATGCCCATAGTAAATCATGATAGCTGCGCGGCCACCTTTTTCCAAGCCTCGACAAACCTTTTCCAAAGCTTCCAGAGTCGTATCGGGTCGTGTAATGACAGACTTGTCCGCTGAAGGCAGGTAGCCAAGATTAAAAATAGCAGCCTTGAAATGGTCTAGGTATTGGTCCAGAGTCTCATGGCCTGCTAAGATTAGCTGAGCATTGTTCAAGCCAGCTTCTGCCAAGCGCTGGCGGGTCTTTCCCACGGCCTGCTCCTGAATGTCAAAAGCATAGACTTGCTTGGCCAATTTAGCCAGAAAAAGCGTATCATGTCCATTGCCCATAGTAGTGTCCACCACAGTATCTTCCTTGGTCACGACTTCTGCTAAAAATGCATGGGCCATCTGTAAGGGTCTTAACATACGAATCTCTGCTCCTTTGCTTTACAGCCTTGCTTGCTGCCACGACGGCGCATTTCTGCCTCGATGGCATTGAGAACTTCCCATTTATTGAGGCTCCACATGGGGCCAATCAACATATCTCGCGGGGCATCGCCTGTGATACGGTGGATGACGATATGCTCGGGGATAATCTCCAGTTGGTCGCAGACGATGGAGACATACTCCTCCTGACTGAGCAGTTGCAGCCGTCCCTCATGGTAATCCCGTTGCATGCGGGTATTGGTCATCAGGTGAAGCAAGTGGAGCTTAATCCCCTGAATGTCATTATCGGTCACACAGCGTCGGACATTCTCCAGCATCATCTCATGGGTCTCACCCGGCAGGCCGTTAATCAAGTGGGAGACAATCTCTGCCTTGGGAGCAAGCTTGCGGATGCGCTGGACCGTCTCCACATAGAGCTCATAGGAATGAGCACGGTTGATGAGGTCTGAAGTCTCCTCATAAGTGGTCTGAAGCCCTAGCTCCACGGTCACATGCATGCGCTGGGACAGGTCTGCCAAGTAGGCGATGGTCTCATCAGGCAAACAGTCTGGCCGAGTCCCGATATTGAGTCCAACGACGCCTGGCTCGTTAATGGCTTGCTCATAGCGTTCGCGGATAACATCAAGCTTCTCATGGGTATTGGTAAAGTTCTGGAAATAGACCAAATACTTGCGAACATCCGGCCACTTGCGGTGCATGAAGTCAATTTCCTTATAGAATTGCTCGCGAATGGGCGCATCAGGCGCCACAATGGCATCACCAGAGCCCGAAACGGTACAGAAAGTACAGCCTCCATGTGCCACCGTCCCATCTCGATTGGGACAGTCAAAGCCCGCATCAATAGGCACCTTAAAAGTCTTCTCTTCAAAAAGTTTTCGATAATAATCATTCAAAGAATTGTAAGATTTCATACCTTCCATTCTACCACAAAAAGGAGTCTAGAAACAAAAATTTCCTCTTTCACCAAGAAAGAAGAAAATCATCGCTCCCACTGATAATGCTTAAGGTCCACACAGCCATTGGCCTTCAGGTCCACTCCCTCTGCCCAAAGCAAGTGTCTCTGGTCTTCCCAGCCAGGTGCGAGACGCCCTGTTGCATTGACCACCCGATAGCAAGGATGCTTGCCGCCATAAAGCTCGGACTGACTGAGAATCTTTCCCACCAAGCGGGCATTTTGGGGCCGACCAATCAAGCGAGCAATCTGGCCATAGGTCGCCACGCGCCCAGCAGGAATCTCATCCACAAGAACTAAAACCGACTTGATAATTTTTGGATTCAAAACGGACAATCACCTCCTGATCTCACTTGCTCCTATCTTAAAAAATCCAACTTTTTTTGTCAAGACAAAAAGGCTGGCAAAGCCAACCTCTATTAACTCGATTATTTCTGCTTTCCTTTGAAACGCCATTGAAAGCGCAGCTTGTCGTAAAAGGGAAATTCGATATTGAGAATGGCAAAGCCCATCAAGGCTCCTCCGATGACATCTGTTGGATAGTGCACGCCCAGATAGACTCTGGATGCCATAATGGTCAAGATAAAGAGCAAGAGCAAGCCCTGTACCAGACGCTTGATGTGTTGATTTTGAATCCGTTGCTGGACGATGATAATCAAGCTCCCAACAACAATGGCTGTCGCCATGGAATGTCCACTCGGGAAAGAGTAACCGCCCTCTTCGACCAAATGCGAAAGACTCGGCCGGCTTCTTTGGTAAACCAGTTTAATCAGCTTAATCAAAATCCCATGTAAGATTAGATTTCCCGCTAGCAAGGCAGCTTCCAGCTTCCATTTTTTATAAAGGAAAAACAGGACAAGAGCTGAAACCCAGATGATAATCCCCAACGGGTCAATCAAACTAGTCACCAGTTTGAAAAATGTCGTCAAAAAGGCGGGCAAGTCCCCCCGCAGCCAAGTTTGAATCGGGCTATCAAAGCCCACCAGCTGCTCAGGATAAAACTTGATCATGTAGCCTAATATGATGAAAAGTAAAAGGGCAAAAGAGCCCTTTGTTAGATAAGATTGTTTATTTTTCATAGCGTTTTAGAACGGGCGTCAAAAGCGTGTAAATCAGCCAGAAAGCCACCGCCCAAATCACTCCTTCTAACAGGTTAAAGGGGACAATCATGGTCAACAGATATTTACCTACACCAAAAACCTGACCGATATCAAAGTTTGCAAAGCGAGCATAAAGCGGAATAGCATAAAAAGCATTCAGTACAAGCATACTTGCAGTCAGACCCAAAGTTCCCAGGAATGATGCCAGCAAATAGCTCGTCAGATCTCTTTTCTTCTCCCAGAAAAGAGCAAAGAAGATGACAAAGACCAGAATAGCCGCAATATTGATCGGCATACCAATTAAGGTTTCCACTCCATGACCATTTAAGGCCAACTTTAAAACAGAGCGAATAAGCAGGACTGCTACAGAGCTCTTAAAATCCAAGAGAACCAAGGCTAACAAAATCGGAATAATCGAAAAATCCAATTTTAAAAACTCGGCTATCAAAGGGATTTGATAGAACATGAGCAGGAAAGATAGTGCAGATAGAGCCGCTACTATCGCCATTTTGCGCGTATTTGTCATAACAGGTTCCTCCAATTTATAAAAATTAGAGAAGCTGGAAGGCTGTTAACACCAGACCCGAAAAAATCCTTTCATAATTTATAAGAGTATATAAAATGCCCCTTAAAATAAGATTAAAACGACCTACCGGCCAGGCAATAACGCCTTTCGTCTTCTCCCATCCAGACTATACTGTCGGTTGTGGAATCGCACCACATCAGCTTGCGCTCGCGGACTTATTTGGCTAAGATATTTTAGATTTATCTAGGCGTCGCAGTCGAAGATAATACTTAAAGTATATCGAGACAAGACAACGACGAGAAAGCTAAAATAGCTAGTCAAATTTACCGCCGGTCGGGAATCTCACCCTGCCCTGAAGACATTCTTATCATAACAAAAAAAGCCTGCCAGAGCAAGCTTTTTATTTGATGTAATCGAAATAGTTTCAATTACCCTACAGTCGGATTTTATTTCAGCTTATCCACTTCATATTCATGCACCAAATCCAATCCAGCAAAGTCCTGCTGACGCAAAGCTTCATAAACCATCATGCAGACAGCATTCGATACATTGAGGCTACGGACATGCTGGTCATTCATGGGAATACGCAGAGCCTTTTCTGGGTGGCGACGCATAAACACCTCTGGCAAGCCTTTATCCTCACGGCCAAACATAAAATAGTGCGGTCCTTCTGCTGCAAAGTTCTCCTCCGAGTAGACCTTCTCTGCAAATTTGGAAATCAAATAAAGCTGCCCATCCATCTGATCCATAAACTCGTCCAGACTATCATAGTAGGTGATGTCCAGCTTATCCCAATAATCCAGTCCTGCCCGCTTCATCTTGCGGTCGTCAATAGGAAAGCCCATGGGTTTGATGATATGGAGGGGAGAATTGGTCGCTGCACAAGTACGGGCAATATTGCCTGTATTCTGTGGAATTTGTGGTTCAAAGAGGACGATATGATTTTGGTGAGACATGATTCTTTCCTGATTTTCATTAGAATAAAAAAATAGCCACACTGCCCGGAGTCAAGCTCAGCAAACAGCGTGGTTAAGGCATCATTAACTTACATCACAACAGGTTTGAGGTAAATCAATGAAGGTACTTCCTTAGTATATCACTTTCTTTTTACAAGTCAACAAAAAAGACTTGAAAAATTATATTTTTTTACACTTTAGCAAATTTTGCTAAAGCATGGCATGTTACAGAAACTAGCTACTTATTGGCAAAATTATGAAAAAACAAATGAAAGAGCAGGAAAATCTGGAATTATCCAATTTATAGATGAAATTTTCACGAAAAAAGGGTATGATAGATACATATTCGGGAGGTATCTCATGAAAATTATAGTGGTTGGAGGCGGAAAGGTCGGAACGGCTCTTTGTCGCTCTTTAGTTGCTGAAAAACACGATGTCGTCTTAATTGAACAAAACGAAGCCGTTTTGAACCATATCACTAAACGCTATGATATTATTGGTATTGTCGGAAATGGCGCTAACTTCAAAATGTTGGAGCAAGCTGATGTGGAGCATTGTGACATCTTTATTTCTATAACAGAATATGATGAAGTAAACATGGTAGCTGCTGTACTAGCCAAGAAAATGGGGGCAAAAGAAACGATTGTCCGCGTACGGAATCCAGAATACTCAAACATCTACTTCAAGGAGAAAAATATCTTAGGTTTCTCTCTTGTGGTGAACCCTGAGCTTCTGGCTGCTCGCTACATTGCTAATATCATTGATTTTCCAAATGCTCTTTCTGTAGAAAACTTTGCTAACGGGCGAGTTGCACTCATGGAGTTCAAAATTAAAGATGACAGCCATCTCTGTCATATGAACATCTCACATTTTAGAAAAAAATTTGGCAATATCATCGTCTGTGCTATTGAAAGAGATGACAAGCTGATGATTCCAGATGGCGACTTCACCCTTCAGGTAAATGATAAGATCTTTGTCACTGGAAATCGCCTCGAAATCATGCTTTTCCACAATCAAGTCCGTCCAAGAGTCGTAAAAAGTCTGATGATTATTGGTGCAGGAAAAATTGCCTACTATCTTCTCAGCATCCTCAAAAATAGTAAAATTGACCTTAAGGTTATCGAAACTAACCGTGAACGTGCTGAATTTTTCAGTCAGGAATTTCCTGAAGTTTATGTCGTCCATGGAGATGGTACTGCTAAGGATATTCTGCTGGAAGAAAGTGCCACTAATTATGATGCTGTAGCTACTCTAACTGGGGTCGATGAAGAAAATATCATTACATCCATGTTCTTAAACAATCTTGGTGTCCAAAAAAATATCACCAAAGTCAATCGGACCAGTCTCCTAGAAATTATTGACAAGCAAGATTTTGCAAGTATCGTTACTCCAAAGGGAATCGCTGTAGATGCTATTATGCACTTTATCCGCGGACGTTACAATGCTCAATTTTCAAGCCTTGAAGCTCTGCACCATGTGGCTAATGGCCAAATCGAGACATTGCAATTCCAAATCAAGGAAGAAAATAAGATGACCGGTCGTCCCCTAGCTCAGCTTAAATTGAAAAAAGGTATCTTGATTGCTGCCATTATTCGTCAAGGAAAAGCAATCTTCCCAACTGGAGATGACTCTCTTCAAGTCGGTGATAAGATTATCGTAACAACCTTGATTCACAATATTACCAAAATCTATGATTTATTAGAGGGGTAGTTCCATGAACAAGTCTATGATTCGCTATCTACTCTCAAAATTATTGTTAATTGAGGCCGCGCTCTTGATTGTGCCGACCATCGTTGCACTTATTTACCGTGAGCCCTTGCATATTTTTATCGCAATCGGCTCCACCATGGCTATTTTATTGGCTTTGGGAGGTCTGGGCAGCTGCTTTAAGCCCAAAGATGTCCATATTTATGCTAAGGAAGGGGTGCTGATTGTTGCCCTCTGCTGGATTCTCTGGTCCTTCTTTGGCGCCTTGCCCTTTGTTTTTTCTGGTCAGATTCCCAATATCATTGATGCTTTCTTTGAAGTCAGCTCAGGCTTTACAACAACCGGAGCTACTATCTTAAATGACGTTTCTGTTCTTTCTCATTCTCTGCTCTTTTGGCGCAGTTTTACCCACCTGATTGGAGGAATGGGGGTGCTGGTCTTTGCCCTAGCCATTATGGACAATGCCAAGAACGGCCATCTGGAAGTCATGAAAGCCGAGGTGCCAGGTCCAGTTTTCGGAAAAGTCGTTTCCAAATTAAAAAATACTGCGCAGATTCTCTATATCATCTATCTGGCCCTCTTTGCTCTCTTTGCTGTGCTATATTATCTGGCAGGTATGCCACTATATGATAGTCTAGTGATTGCTATGGGAACCGCTGGTACCGGAGGTTTTACCGTCTACAACGATGGAATAGCACATTACAATAGCACGCTTATTACTTATCTGGTTAGCTTTGGGGTGCTGACATTTGGTGTCAATTTCAACCTCTATTACTACCTCCTAATCCGCAAATTCAAGACCTGTTTTAGCGATGAAGAACTGCGAAGCTATCTCTGGATTGTGTTTCTTTCAACAGCCTTAATCGCCTTTAATATCGCCCATCTCTATGACGGATTTGCTAAGAGCGTGGAGATCTCTTTCTTCCAAGTATCGAATATCATTACTACAACTGGTTTTGGTTATGGTGATACTGTTGAGTGGCCACTTTTTGCTCAAGTCATCCTCCTTATTCTTATGTGCCTCGGAGGATCGGCTGGGTCAACTGCCGGTGGTTTCAAGCTTATTCGAGGGATCATTATCGCTCGTATCGCCAAGAATCAAATTATCTCCACTCTTTCATCAAATCGGGTCCTAACGATGCATGTCAATGGAACTGTTGTGGACAAAGACACGCAACACAAGGTGCTGAAATATTTAGCAGTTTATATTTTGATTATAGTTAGCTTGATTTTCATTATCAGTATGGACAATAATAATTTTATGACTGTTGTGAGCGCGGTGCTAAGTTGCATTAATAATATCGGTCCCATGATTGGAACAACTGATAGTTTCTCTATCTACAGCCCATTTTCTAAAGTCCTGTTTTCTCTTGCCATGATTGCAGGACGTTTAGAAATCTATCCAATCCTTCTGCTCTTTTTACCAAAGACTTGGTCAAAGAGATAATATAAAAGATCTGAAACGAACGAATTTTAATTTGGAGCAATTTCCAAGCTGAATTTGTTCGTTTTCTGCCCTATTTCGATTTGTAGTCTAATAATAAGCAAAGATAATTATGAACTATTGACAACAGTGACTAGCCACCATCATATAAAGGAGGTTCAAATGCCTATTCGTCAAGCCACTCCTCAAGATATTCCTGTATTAAACCGTTTCCTCCAGCAAATTCTGCTGGTCCACCATCAGGTGAGGCCAGATATTTTCAAGGACAAAGGAAGAAAATTTACCGATGAAGAACTGGAAAGACTGATGGCGCAAGAGCATACACCTATTTTCGTTTATGAAAATGAAGAGGGCAGACTTCTAGGCCATCTCTTCTGCTCCATCAAAGAAACCACCAGCCCCGTTCTCAATCCTATCAAAACTCTTTTCATTGAGGATCTTTTTGTAGATGAGCAAGCTCGTGGCCAAAAAATCGGTGAGCAGCTTTTTGACTTTGCTGAAAAATATGCCAAAGAAATCGGCTGCTATAATCTAACTCTTAACGTCTGGAATGATAACGACGGCGCAGTGCGCTTCTACGAGCGACAAGGACTCAGGCCACAAGAAACTGTTTTAGAAAAAATCCTTTAAAGCAGGAACAAATAAGAAGAAAAGCAAATTGCCAGTCGCCAACAAATCTTGGAGCCTGTTGATTGTCTGATAATTAAATAAGACTATGAAAATCTCTCTATCAAGGATATTAGCAAAACTTCTCCTGAAATAGTTATTAGAAACAAAAGATTGAGCCTGCTCAGTCTTTTTTAGCATCAAAAATGATTACTAACTAAACCCAAACTCCAATGAAGTTTTACAGTTGTGAATGAAACTGCCGAACCAAATAAGAATAATCTAAAAACTTCACCAGATGACTCTAGTGAAGTGATGAACTATTTATATTTTAAAGCACGTTTGAAGGTCTTCCAAGCTCCCAAATCATCTGTCTGCAAGACAAGGCTTGAGTAAATCCGCGCGATGAAGACTGTCATGATAATCGCAAAAGCAGCTGTAATTCCTAGAGAAATCCAAGATTCTAAGCTCGTCGCATAACCATTGATAGCTCGGAAAGGCATGAAAAATGTCGAGATGAACGGAAGGTAAGAACCAACCTTCAAAATCAAATTATCTCCTGCTGCTCCCAAAGCTGAAACTCCCATGAAACCAACCAAAATCAGCATGATAACTGGCGAAAGGACTTTTCCTGTATCTTCTGCTCGCGCCACCATCGAACCAAGAAAGGCCGACAAAACGACATACATAAAGATGCTGACAGCTACAAAAGCTAGGGTATTCAAAGACACAGCTTCTCCGATATACTGCTGAATGGCTGGATTACTCTTCAAGACTTGGGATACAAGAGGAATCCTGTCCGCAAAGAGAAAGGCTGCCAATCCACCAAGGACATAAATACCTAGATGGCTAAGAATCACTGCAAAAATCCCAATCATACGGGCATAGAAATAATCTGTTGCCTTAATGCTGGAGAAGATGACTTCCATGATTTTTGTGCCTTTTTCACTGGCCACATCTTGAGCAGTAACGCTGGCATAAGTAATCAAAATCATATAGAGCAGGAAGCCCAGTCCTATTGCAGCAAAGGTCTGAACCATCTTCTTACCTTCTTTATTTTCATCAATTTTTTCTTCAAACTGGACTGTCCGCGCAAGAATCTGACTCTGCTCATCTGATAATTCGGCCTGAGCCAAGTTTAAAGCCTGCTGGACCTGAATAAGGGAATTGGACAGAGCCATTTTCGTAGCAGCGTTCATGCTGGTTTCTGCATAGTAGGTGGCAGAAAGCTGTCCATCTCTTTCCTCAATCGTCAGATAGCCTGCGATTTTCTTATCTTTTACAGCCTGCTTAGCTGCAGCTTCATCTTTGTAATGAAAGGTCAACTGATCTTCAGCTCTTAAAACTTCCCTGACAGAATCAAGCTGGGTCAGCACTGCTACCTTTTGAGAGGAAGCCATGGAGCTTCCCTGCAGATAGCCAATCCCCAAGCTCAGCCCAAGAAAGAGAAAAGGAGACAAGACCATAAAGACAAAACTCCAAGACTTGACATGACGAAGGTAGGTTTCTTTGATGACGATTAACATTTGTTTCATACTTCCACCCCTGATTCTAATTTGAAAATTTCATCAATTGTCGGTGCCTGCTGATCGAAAGTTGCCACATAACTTCCCTTAGTCAAACGAGCAAACAATTCAGGACCAGCTGTTTCATCATCCAAAATCAATTTCCAGGTTCCTTGCTTGGTCTGCGTCGCCTTGACAACATGAGGCAGGGCTTCTAATTCAGCCTGAGACAGGTCACTTGAGACGAAAAGACGAGTCTTGCCATATTGGTTGCGGACTGCCTGTACATCGCCATTGAGAACCACTTGCCCGTCACGAATCATCAGGACATCATCGCACAGCTCTTCCACATTTGTCATGACATGATCCGAGAAGATAATCGTCGCTCCGCGCTTTTTCTCCTCAACAATGACTTCCTTCAGGATTTCAGTATTGACAGGATCCAGACCGCTGAAAGGCTCATCTAAAATAATCAAGTCTGGCTCATGCAGGAGCGTGATAATCAGCTGAACCTTTTGCTGGTTCCCCTTAGACAAACTCTTGATTTTGTCGGTTAATTTGCCCTTTACCTGAAGTTTTTCCATCCACTGGGGCAGTTTTTCTTTGACAACGGCTGTCGGCACTCCCTTTAGATTTGCCAGATAGCGCACTTGCTCAAAGACTGTCAGCTTAGGCATCAGGCTTCTCTCTTCAGGTAGATAGCCAATCCTGCTATAAGTATCCTGCTTGATCGCCTGCCCTTCGAAACGAATCTCCCCAGTATAGTCTAGGAAGCGCAAAATACTGTGAAAAATCGTTGTTTTCCCAGCACCGTTTTTCCCAATCAAACCAAGGATATGCCCCGGATGGGCTTCAAAATCAATACCGAACAAAACTTGCTTTTGTCCAAAACTTTTTTCTAGTTTTTCTACATGAAGCATATAAAACCTCCTAGTATGATAATAAGATTATTATACTACTTTGAAAGCAGTTTTTCATCTTTTTGTCCTACTATACAAGAAATTTTCTCCTAAGTTTCGCCTTAATAAAATGTTATATAAAATATGTAAAAGTATTTTATCTACTATGATAAAAAAACGAATGAAGTTTGCAAACCTCATTCGTTTATTGTATTTAATTCATCTCTCTTTATTGACCACCCAGTTGAGGAGCTTGGTCAATAGAGCCCAAAGAACAAGGCTGATAGTGACAATGTAAAGCCAAGCATTCTTATCCCTTGACCAAGGCAGGGGCACATTCATACCAAAGAAACCGGTGATAACGGCTAGGACCGCCAGAAGGACTGAAATGATGGTCAAAACAGTCAAATTGTCATTTAGATTATTGTTCAAAATGTTGTTATAGGAGCCTGACAGCTGACTGAGAACCTGAGCAATCAAATCCGTCATTGAAACCAGCTGACGTGCCTCAATCATAGCATCCTCAAATTGCTCGGTTTCTAGTTCATCAAAGCCACGATAAACGGCATGACTCTTGATGTGCTCCAAAAGCATGTTGTTTTGCTTGGCTGCTGCCACCAGATAGACCATGGAGGTTTCTAAGTCCGAGAGAGAAAACAGGTGCTTTTTGGTAGTTTTCTGACGCAAAATCCGGTTAATCTCATCCTTGCGCTTGTCCAGCTGCTCAATGACTGGATAGTAAGAATTAGAAATCAACTCCAGACTGGCAAAAAGAAACTTATAGACCGATACGGGCTCATGATGCTCCATGTAGGCCTTCATTATATCGACCACATAGGCATTGTCCTCATTACTAATCGTAATCAGACGATTACTTTGGACAATAAAGGTCATGGGCAAGGTTTCGTAATAATCTTTTTCTGTCGCCAAATTCAACACATTATAGATGAAAAGAACCGTTCCATTCTCACGGTTGTAGTCCATGTGAGCCCGCTCGTTTTTATCCAGCGCATACTCGATAGTTTCAAGGTCGATATTATAATCCTGATAAATCTGTTCATTCTTTTCGACATCATCTGAATCAATGTTGATCCAAACAGACTGGTCCTTTAGTTTTCTTTCCAGAAACATGGAACTCCTTTCTAGGATGTAGAATAATTGTCTAGTAGCTAATGCCTAGCTCCCCCCATAACTTCATAGTCAAATATCTTATGTCACGACAAGAAACCAAGCAAATCAATATTATTTGCCAAACGCAGTTAGTAAAACAGCTAGAAAAGTCACATAGGAGTTGCCGTAGCCTACTTAGATTGCTCTGCAATCAAGTAAACTTGCTGTGTTACATCTTCTCTAATTAAGTTCGGACTAAATCCTCGGAAAGGAATAAGCTAAACTGAACACGCCCTAAAAGCGTCGAGAAAAAGATAAAATCTTCTAGGAACTCCGGTTCCTTCGCTGATTTTCCTATTTTCTTCTCACTTTTATAACGGACTTTGTACCTGAGTTACATCTTCTCTTCCAATTTAACATCCGGATACTTATCCGCAAACCAGCGCAGAGCAAAGTCGTTTTCAAAGAGGAAGACTGGCTGATCAAAGCGGTCTTTGGCTAGGATATTACGACTAGAAGACATACGCTCGTCCAAGTCATCTGGTGAAATCCAACGGACAGTCTTTTTGCCCATGGGATTCATAACCACTTCAGCATTGTATTCATTTTCCATACGGTGCTTGAAGACTTCAAACTGGAGCTGACCGACAGCGCCCAGCATGTACTCGCCCGTCTGGTAGTTGGTATAAAGCTGGATAGCTCCCTCTTGCACCAGCTGTTCAATCCCCTTATGGAAGGATTTTTGCTTCATAACATTCTTGGCCGAAACCTTCATAAAGATTTCAGGAGTAAAGGTTGGCAGAGGCTCAAATTCAAACTTATTCTTACCTACAGTCAGGGTGTCACCGACCTGATAAGTCCCCGTATCATAAACCCCGATAATATCACCAGCCACGGCATTGGTCACATTTTCCCGACTCTCGGCCATAAACTGGGTGACATTAGACAGCTTGGCCGTTTTTCCAGTGCGAGGCAGATTGACACTCATACCTCGCTCGAACTCGCCAGAAACGATACGGACAAAGGCGATACGGTCGCGGTGGCGCGGATCCATATTGGCCTGAATTTTAAAGACAAAACCTGAAAAGTCTGGGCTGAGTGGCTCAACCACCTCACCGTCTGTCTTCTTGTGGCCATGCGGTTCTGGGGCAAACTTGAGGAAGGTCTCTAGGAAAGTCTGCACGCCAAAGTTGGTCAGGGCTGATCCAAAGAAAACAGGTGTCAGTTTACCATCCAAAATCGCTTCTTCTGAGAATTCATTTCCAGCTTCGCTCAAGAGCTCAATATCTTCTTTGACTTGCTCATAGAAAGGATTGGAAGCAAACAGTTGGTCGCCTTCTGCCAGGGTTGCAAAGCGCTCCTCGCCCTTATACAGCTCCAGCCGCTCATTGTAGAGGTCATAAAGTCCTTCAAAGCTCTTCCCCATCCCAATCGGCCAATTCATCGGGTAGCTGGCAATACCCAAAATCTCTTCCAGTTCTTCCAACAAGTCCAAGGGCTCGCGACCGTCACGGTCCAGCTTGTTCATAAAAGTGAAGACTGGAATTCCACGGTGTTTGACAACCTCAAAGAGCTTCTTGGTCTGAGCCTCAATACCCTTGGCAGAGTCAACAACCATGACCGCAGCATCCACCGCCATCAAGGTCCGGTAAGTATCTTCTGAGAAGTCCTCGTGCCCCGGCGTATCTAAGATATTAACCCGCTTGCCATCGTAGTCAAACTGCATAACAGAGGAAGTCACAGAAATCCCCCGCTGCTTCTCAATATCCATCCAGTCAGATTTGGCAAAATTACCAGTCTTTTTCCCCTTGACTGTCCCAGCCTCTCGAATCTCGCCACCAAAGTAGAGCAGCTGCTCGGTGATAGTCGTCTTCCCCGCGTCCGGGTGGGAGATAATGGCAAAGGTTCGGCGTTTCTTAATTTCTTCTTGTAAAGTCATCTTCTTCTCTTTCTTTCATTTTAGGATAATGGTGAATGTTAGTAGAACTTTTTATATTTTACATCGGAGTATTCCAATCCTTTCAACCTACCTATTATAGCGGATTTAGCGCTATTTTTCAATGATATAGAAAAGATAAAAATCGCCCTTTTCCAGCGATTCAGTATAAGAGCTTGTCAAAATAAAGCAAGAAAACGAACAAATTCAAATTGGTTCTCTTACCAAAATGATATTTGTTCGTTTTTTTTTATCCTATTTCAGCATTTGAAATTAGTTTCCCAAGTAGATTACTAATCAGAAATCTTTTGCTTTAGCTTTATTATTTTTCGACAACTTGTGCTAATTTTTCCTGCAGAGGAGCTAGTTCCCAACCCTCAATCTCGTTTAGCTCGTAATCACTGACAGCTAGGCCTTGGTATTGCAAATCATAATTACTACAAAAACGATTCATAACATAGTCTAGCATTTCTACTTCCTTGCTTGGTTGTGAACCTTGGAGAAGGAAGAACACCTGCTTTTCTTTCAGTGCTTCAGTCGGATAAGGCACATCTGCAACGCGGTCTAAGAATGTCTTGAGGAGTCCAGAAAATGACCACCAATAAATCGGGCTTGTGAAAACGAGGACATCCGCTTGACTTAACTTTTCATATACTTGAAAGAACTGATCCTGCTCTGCTTTTTGACCATATTGCTCAATATGATAATCCACTAAGTGTACGGTTTCAAATTCTTTTCCAGCTAGAAATTTCTTAGCGAATTTTACACTATTTCCGTCCTTATTTGGACTAGCATTTACTAAATAAATCATGACTGCTCCAATCTAATTTTCCCTATAAAAATTTACACTTTTCGTTCAAAAACTACTCCGCTTTATGAATATCTTCTTTCATTTCATCAAGATTGAACTTGGCAAAAAGGTATTTGCGATCTTGGACTGGGAAACGCTGATCCAACTGATCTACAGCTCCCAGCTCCACGATCCCCTCTTTTATAACAAAATCCAATACGTGACCACCAAAGGTATGGTCGTCCGAAATAAAGTGAAGATGATATCCCGCTACACTGACACCGTGAAAAATTTCGGGTGTCCAAAATCCAACAATGGTTCCAGAAACATTGTCCGCATGGTACTCCGGCTGACTCACTGCCACCTCAGCAAACTTTTTTTCTGAGGTTGATTTTGGAATCATCCGCACATGCATGTGAGCAAAGTCCCCGTGAATCTTGATGGAGCGAAATAGATTTTCCCCATCATAATAGGATTCAATCCGCTTTTCCAGCTCCGCGTCTGTCATTTCAAAACGCTGCCGGAAAATGACTTCCGCCTGATGGGGAACAACCGCAGCGTAAGGAACAGTCACATCATCTGAGACCTCCACAACTTCTGGTGCATCTCCAGAACCTTTCGCCTGATAGGCCTTCCCATCAAGAACAATCAACTCCCCGTCAATGGAATCCAGTGTACCAATCCCCAAATCGCCGTATTTCAGGAGCTCACCAATTGTCATACTCCCTCCATAAAGTCCAGCCATCAAAGCTCCCAGGGTATTATACTGAAATAATTTCACTGGCTCTGCCATTTTTTCTCCTACATCAACAAATTTTTGTATTTTCTAATTCACTTAAGTATATCATATTCTGATTGAAATTCAAAAAATGCGTTTAGTAGATGATGGAGAAGGCGCGCGGGATGCTTTAAATCAATTGGGCTTCCTCAATACCGGCATCAGCGAGGATTTGAGCAACTCGGTCAAACTTAAGTCGAAAATGCTCTAGTTTGTGACCGTCGGAGCCAACTGAAAAGTGCTGGCCGCCCAGCTCCTTGACGAGAGAGAGAGCGTAGATATAGAGTTCCTCGTGGCCGTACAGATACATGGACTTGCAGTTAAGCTCAAAAGCCAGACCATGGTCAATCATTTTTTGAAAAAGCTGTCGCAGCTGAGGCTCAAAACTTTTCAATTCCTCTACGGTAAGCGCAAATTTCCGGAAACCATAGTCAAAGTGAGCTAGTACATCTGCTGGCACAGCCTCGATAGCCTCTTCTAACTCCCTTAGGTAGCGGGGAACCAGCTCCATCTTGTCCAGCTGCAAGACCGGATCTTCCAGATAGTCAAAACTGCCATTGTGGTGGACAGACAATAGTTTGAGGTCGTATTCCTTGTCCGTTAGGAAAGCTAGGATATCGTCTTTACGCGGGGCGTAATAGCCAATCTCAATGCCCTTTTTGATGCGGTTGCCATATTGCTGGTTCAGCTCTGCTATTTTTGCTGAATAGGCCTCATAGTCTGGCACATCATCATGGGGCGAGGCAGCTTCGTAAGGGTAGGGATTGGACAAATCATAATGCTCGGTGGTGACAATCTCGCCCTCATAATGGTCCAGATAGTCACAGAAATCCGCCTCAGAATCATAGGAAAAATAAGTATGAAGATGGTTGTCACGCATGCTTGCCGCCTTTCTGCTAATCTCGTATCCGTTTAGTAATTGTCAATGGTTGGTCGGTCGTGAATCCGGCTTTGCTTGCCCTGACGAGCTTGGAGGACAGCCTCCACCTCCTCTAGACTGACCCCAGTCTCAACGAGAGCGACCGCCAGATGGTAGAGCAGATCAGCTGTTTCATTGGCCATCTCGTCCTTGTCAGCATTTTTAGCCGCAATGACTACCTCCGTCGCTTCTTCACCGACTTTTTTGAGAATCTTGTCCAGCCCCTTGTCATAGAGATAGCTGGTATAGGAGCCTTCCATGGGCTCTTTTTTGCGTTTGAGGGCTTCTTGATAGAGGGTTTCTAGCATCATATCTCCTTTATTACAATTCTGATTTTACTATACAAATCAATTCTTTCCGATGGCATACTGGTATCTTGATGCTGACTTGGTCAGTTATATTTCTACCTTAAGTACACACTAAAAGTAAACGAAGGGAGCCTTTATTCCATTGCATCATCTTGCTCATCCCAGATTGGATGGAAAAAGCAGGACTTAGCACCCGTATGGCAGGCTGCTCCTAGCTGCTCGACTTCAATCAGCAAAGTATCTAGGTCGCAGTCAGCTGTGATTTTTTTGACAGTTTGATAGTGGCCGCTGGTGGCTCCCTTATGCCAAAGCTCTTGACGCGACCGGCTCCAGTACCACATTTGCCCGCTAGTGCGGGTCAGCTGGTAGGCTTCTTCATTGAGATAGGCCAGCATGAGTACTTCTTTGCTGGTGTGGTCTAGGATAATGGCAGGTATAAGACCGCCTTGCTTTTGAAAGTCTAACTTCACTTCTGTCATCAGATGCGCACCTCCAATCCGGCTTCCTGCATGGCTTTTTTGGTCTCTGCGATAGAAACCTCACCATAATGGAAAATCGAAGCCGCCAATGCTCCAGTTGCCGCAGTCTTTTCAAAAACTTCTAGAATGTGCTGACTATTGCCTGCTCCGCCCGAAGCGATGATAGGTACCGACACGACTTGGGATACGGCTTCCAGCATAGGCAGGTCAAATCCGGACTTGGTGCCGTCCTTGTCCATGCTGGTCAGAAGAATCTCTCCCGCCCCCAGACGGACAGCTTCTTGTACCCAATCTAAAAGATCCCGACCGCTGTCCTTGCGACCGCCAGCCAGATAGACATGCCAGCTGCCATCCGCTTCTTTCTTAGCATCAACAGCCAGCACCACACATTGACTGCCGAATTTCTCAGCACAGTCTGCCAAAAGCTGAGGATTAGCTATCGCCGAGGAATTAACTGCCACCTTATCCGCCCCAGCTTTGAGCATCTTATTCATATCCTCAACCGTGCGAATGCCACCACCGACAGTAAAGGGAATGAAGACCTGCTCCGCCACGCGCCGAACCATCTCGACCGTCGTGTCCCGCTCCTCATGGGTAGCCGTAATATCCAGAAAAACCAGCTCGTCACAGCCAGCCTCGTAATAAGCCTTGGCAGCATCGACCGGATCTCCGACATCGGTCAGATTGACAAAGTTAATCCCCTTAACTACCCGGCCGTCCTTAACATCCAGACAGGGAATGATTCGTTTTTTCAGCATAGCTAATCCTCGTCTATTTCCTTTAATTGGCTTAGTGAGATATTTCCCTGATAGTAAGCCTTGCCCACAATGGCACCAGCCAAGCCCAACTTTTTCAGCTCCTCTAAATCTTCTGCTGATTGGATACCTCCAGAGGCAATGACCCGAGCTTGTTTTAGAGCTTTCAGTAATTCTTGGTAATGCTGGATATTGGGACCGGTCAGGGTTCCGTCTCGATCCACATCTGTATAGACGAAGAGCCGAACACCGATTTTTTCCATAGCCAGAGCCAGACTGACATAGTCTTGGTCGCTGGTTTCCAGCCAGCCCTCGGTTGCAACCAGACCCTTTTTAGCATCAATACCAACAACAATCTTATCACTGCCAAAACACTGGAGAGCCGCTTCTACAAAGGCCGGATTCTTGACTGCCATGGATCCAATGATGACACGGTCAATTCCGACCGCTAGGTAATCTTCAATCTGTTCTAGACTGCGGATACCGCCACCGACTTGGATGGCCAGTCCTGTCTCCGCCTTGATACGGGCAATCAAATCCCGATTGGCAGCCCGACCTTTCAGAGCTCCATCCAAGTCTACCACATGAATCATGTAGATGCCAGCTTCCTTAAAAAGCTGAGCCTGAGCCAAGACATCTGGATTTACCACGGTCTTTTGGCTAAAATCACCTTTGAAAAGTCGGACGGCTTGCCCGTCTTTGATATCAATCGCTGGTAGAATCTTCATAGACATACTCCTTAAAATTTCGTAAGATTTCTAGGCCTACCTGGCCTGATTTTTCTGGGTGAAATTGACAGCCAAAGACCGAACCCTTGTGAATCATAGCCGGAACTGGAAATCCATAGTCAGCTGTCGCATCTAGATATTCCTGATCTACATCTGTATAGTAGCTGTGAACAAAATAAACAGCCTCCCCTTGCAAGCGATTTGTTAAAGCAGACGGCTGCTGAATCTGCAAGTCATTCCAGCCCATGTGAGGCACAGGCAGACCAGCCCGATCTGGAATCCGACGGCAGACACCGGGAATAAAGCCCAACCCTGAAGTTTGTCCATTTTCCAGCCCGACCTCCAGTAAGAGCTGCATGCCTAGGCAGATACCCAAGAAGGGCTTTCCGCCAGATACAGCCTCCTGTATAGGACCAATCAAATCACGCTTCTGCAGCTCCTGCATAGCCGTCCGAAAGGCACCAACTCCCGGCAAAATCAAGCCATCAGCAGCTAAAATTTCCTTCGGATTAGCAGACAGCCTAGCTTCTGCACCAATAGCAGCCAAAGCCCGCAACACATTGGCTGTATTGCCTGCATCATAATCAATTACAATTATCATATCTGTTTCCTTTTTAAGTGGAGAAATGGGGGTTAGAGCATTCCCTTGGTCGAATTAACCCCATGAATCTCTGGATTGATCGTAATAGCCTCGCGCAGAGCTCGTCCAGTCGCTTTAAAGAGACTCTCAGCCTTGTGGTGGCTGTTCTTGCCATGCAGGATTTTCAAGTGCAGATTCATCTGCAGATTAAAGGCTAGGGCTTGGAAAAATTCCTCTATTAGCTCAGTGTCAAAACTCCCTAGCTTGGGATTGTCAAAGGCTGCGTCAAAGACTAGGTAGGAACGGCCTGATAAGTCCAAACTAGCCATACCTAGCGTTTCATCCATGGGCACAAAGCTAGTGCCATAGCGGTTAATGCCAGCCTTGTCTCCCAGAGCCTGACGCAAAGCCTGACCCAGCACGATGCCCACATCCTCTACCGTATGGTGGCTATCCACCCAGAGATCGCCTTCGGCCTTAACCGTCAGAGAAATCCGGCTGTGGCGAGCAAAGAGGGTCAACATGTGGTCAAAAAATCCGACACCGGTCTCAATCTGAACAGGTTCCTGCTGATCCAGATTGAGTGATAAATATATATCTGTTTCCTGAGTTTTGCGCTTGATTTCAGCTTGTCTCATAACTTTTCCTCCTATTTTTCCAGCCTGCGGGATTCGATGGCTCGGGCGTGAGCCTGCAAGCCTTCCGCATAAGCCAGCTTGGTGATATCTTTTTCCGCTGCCCAGACGGCTTCTCTGCTGTACTGAGTGTACTGGATGCGCTTGATAAAGTCATGGACACCTAAGGCTGATGAAAAACGGCTGGTGCTGGTTGTCGGCAAGACGTGATTGGCTCCCGCATAGTAGTCACCGATTGGCTCACTGGTATAATGCCCCAGAAAGACGGAGCCAGCATTTTCAACCTGATCCAGATAACTGTAAGCATCGTCCATAGCAATCTCTAAATGCTCAGGTGCCACCTGATTCATGAGCTCAAACATGGCTTCCTTAGAAGGTGCAAGGATGATACGACCGTTATTTTCAATAGAAGCACGCGCGATTTCCTCTCGTGGCAGCTCTTTCAGCTGTCTGTCCAGCTCTACTTCGACCTGATTTGCCAGCTCCTCTGAGTCAGTCACCAGAATAGCCCGAGCCAGCTTATCGTGCTCAGCCTGAGATAGAAGATCTGCCGCCACATAAACTGGACTGGCTGAACGATCCGCAATGACTCCGATCTCAGAAGGACCGGCAATCATATCAATTCCCACAAGGCCATAAACCATTTTTTTGGCTGTTGCCACAAAGATATTTCCCGGCCCAGTAATTTTATCCACCTTGGGAATGGTCTCAGTCCCGTAGGCCAAAGCTGCCACACCTTGAGCACCGCCCACTTGAAAAATCCGATCAACACCCGCCAATTTTGCTGCAACCAGAATCGCTGGGGTAAAATGCTCCTGTGGCGGTGTGATCATGATAATTTCTTTAACACCGGCAATTTTGGCTGGGATAACATTCATCAGGACGGAGGACGGATAGGCTGCGGTGCCCCCAGGTACATAGGTGCCGACCCGCTCAATCGGCCGAATCAACTGACCACGGATAACACCCTCACTGGGACTATCTTCAAAGCCAGACTCCAGCTGCTGACGGTGGTAGGATTCGATATTAGTTTGGGCATTCTTCAGGGCGGTCAAGACCTCTGGGTCAATCTCCTCAAAAGCCTGATCAATCAGCTCCTGCCCAATCTCAAAATCTGTCACCTCAACCTTGTCAAAGAGCTTGGTATAGTTCCTTAAAGCTTGGTCACCATCTCGTTTAACCGTTTCGATAATCTCAGCCACCGTTTCTTCTACATCTAAGTTTTGCTGGCTGAGCTGCAACTGCTCTTTATATAAAATCTGTGAAATATCTTCATTACTTCCACTCAAACGTTTGATAATTGTCATTTAAAAGCCACCTCTCTTCTTCCTACTAGGGATTCAATCTTTGCGACAAAGGGCATCAGGTCTGGGTTATTTTTCAGGGAAGCCTGATTGGCAATGAGTCGAGCTGAAACTCGACAGATATCATCAAAAACAACCAAACCATTGGCTACTAGGGTATTGCCAGTCTCCACAATATCGACAATAGCATCCGCCAAGCCCAAAACTGGTGCGATTTCCACACTGCCCTGAATGGAAATAATTTCTACATCCTCTCCCTTTTGATTAAAATAATCAGTCGCCACTGTCGGGTACTTTGTCGCAATCCGCTTGCGCTTGTGATCATGCGGATCATAGCTGGGCACTGAGGCCAAAGAAAATTTACAAAGGCCAAAGTTCAGATCCAGCATCTCCAGATAGCCGGTCGGATGCTCAAAGAGAATATCTTTACCAACAATCCCCAAATCAGCTACTCCGTGGCGCACATAGGTGGTCACATCTGGTCCCTTAACCAACAGAAAACGAAAACGGCCGTCTGGACTTTCAAAAATGAGATTGCGTCCCTTGTCTGCCATAAAGCTCAGATCAAAGCCAGCCCGACTTAACAATTTAATCGTATCTTTCTCAATCCGCCCCTTGGTCAGGGCAATGGTAATCTGACTCATGATTGCACCTCCTTTGCCGCCTCATCCGGCAGATCATCGTGGATAGCTTGATAGACACTGTCGATATTCAAGGACCAGCCAATAGCCGTCAATTCCTCTGCTCCAAAACGTTCAAAGAGCTTGTCATAGCGACCGCCAGACAGAAAGGCGTCGGGCACTCGGTCACCGAAAACCTTAAAGGTCAGACCGGTATAGTAGGGAAGATCTGGAACTTGACCTAGATCGATTGTTGTCTGAGGAAATAAATCTGATACTTTATCTAAAACCCATTCAATCTCTTCAAGGGCTTGGAGAAGCTCTTCGTTTTCAATTAATTTCCGTGCTTTTTCTAATACAAACTGACTGGGGCCAAAGAGATTGGGCAGCTCCTGCAGCAATCGATCAAAGGAACTCGGTCTGCGAGCTGTAAATTCATACAGTCCCGTCATATTTTTCCGACGGATTAGATCCAATAGTTGATCCTCCTCAGGCTGGTCCAAATCCAAAGTAACTAAGACTGTTTCTAGCACTGCTGCATGAGAAAACTCAAACTGATAGGACTGAACTTGTGCCAGATCTAAAGCCTGTTTGGCTGACTGAATAGCTTCCAACACAGCCTCTCTGGCTGGATAGCCAATAATTTCGATACCAGCCTGACTCTGCTCATTTAACAAACCGCGTAGCTCCTCATGATAATGAAAAACCTTGCCAGAGTAAGAAAATTTAGTCGGAGTATGGACTCTCGTCGAAGCGATTACTCGGCCAATCTGGCTGGTTACATCCGGCCGCAGTGCCAGCAATTCCCCCTTCTTATCAAAAAGATGATAATGGTGGGGCTCCACCTGGTCGCTGAAAACTTCAAAGTGCTCCAAGGTTGGCGTATCAATCCGATTGAACCCCTGAGCTATGAGAAAATCGCTGATTGCATGCTCAATCTCATAGGTTACACGAGCTCGCTTAAAGAGCTTGTCGTGCATGCCATTGGGGAGGGTTATTTTATTGATAGGCAGGTTCATAGGCTGGTTTCCTCACTTGTCCTGATAATATCTTTGATGGCTGCCAGCACCCTCTCCATTTCCTCTTGGTTGCCAATGGAAATGCGCAAGTAGTCCTTAATACGCGCTACTTTCGGGAAATAGCGCACATAGATTTTGCGCTCTTGGAGTTCTTGGAAAAGGGCTGACGCAGGAATTTGACTAGGTTTTGCTAGAATAAAATTGGTCTGACTGGGCAGAACCTGAAAATCCAGCTGGGATAATTCTGCCGCAAACCAGTCCCGAGTTTTTTGGATGGCTTGACTGGTCTTTTGGTAATAGGCCCAATCCTCTACTGCCGCAAGAGCCAAGCGCTCTGCCAGCATATCCACCGAATAGGGATTGATAGAGTCCTTGATTGCTTTCATAACAGCAATCAAGTCTGGATGACCAATGCCATAACCCACCCGCAGGCCAGCTAAGGCTGCATCCTTGGAAAAAGTCCGAGTGATAAATAGATTGGAATACTTATCTAAGAGAGGTAGGGCAGACTGGCCACCAAAATGAATATAGGCTTCATCCACTACAACCACCACATCTGGGTTCCCCACCAAAATCTCCTCCAATTCTTCCAGAGACTTGTAAATCCCTGTCGGAGCATTAGGATTGGCTAGGATAATACCACCATTTCCCCCCAGATAATCGGCCGTCCGCACCGTAAAATCCTCTGCCAGCGGTATTTCCCTAAAAGGCACATGGTAGAGATCTGCCCAAACCTTATAAAATCCGTAAGTCAGGTCAGGAAAGAGGATTGGCTCCCCACTATTAAAGAAGGCCAAGAAGGCCATGGACAGGATATCATCGCTGCCATTGCCAATAATAAGCTGGTCAGGGCTGACACCTAGATTGACTGCTAAGGCCTGAGAAAGAGCTGCCTGATCTAGGCTAGAGTAGCGCCGCAGCTCATGGGCATCAAAGCTTCGCAAGGCCTCTGCCACCTTGGGGCTGGGACCGTAGGCATTCTCATTGGTATTGAGCTTAATCATATTGCTTTCCTGAGGCTGCTGCCCTGCCACATAGGGCTGAATCTGCCTGAGACCTTTTAGTTTGATCATACTACTACCTCGCTTTCACATCGCTATTCATCAGTACACATCGGTTTCAATCATCTGTTGTTTAGAATATAATAAAAAGCCCTCGCAAAAAATCTATCTTGCAAGGACGTTGACACGCGGTTCCACCTTTATTCGGTCCTCAGTCGCCTGAGAACCCTCACGGAGTACGAGACTCCAGATTCGTAACGGGAATCAGCCGTCGGATACTACTGTGATTTCGCATCCGCACTCAAGAATGTGACGTTTAAGAATGGTGTGCTTTTTCAGCTACCGGCACTCTCTGTTCTTTATTTTTTAACTTTTCTTAAACAAGTTCTCTCATCGCTTTCAATTATTTTTGATTATTCTACCTAAATTTTTATGAAAAAGCAAGAGAAAAATGGAAAAAAATTAATTTTCCATTTCTTTCATAATGACATTAAATAGGATTTCATCGCTCTTTCAGCATGGCACTGGACAGGTCCAACAGGGTCAGGGCAGTCTGGAAATGCTCGTCCATCAGGTCATAGACAGTATCTTCGGCTAGGACACCGCAGGCTACATCCGCAGGAAAGTCTGGTCCATTAGAAGATGCCAGATCATCGAAAAAATCCTGACTGGTGTAGTAGTCCCGCAGCTGAATATAATCTGACTGACAGAGCTCCAACTCAGCTAAAGCTGCCTGAGCTCTTGCCAAGACCTGAGAATATTTATTCAGATGTTCTTCCATTTTTTGGATTCGTTGCAGTTGAGACATAACTGGCTCCTTTCCAGATTATTCCTAGTCATACTATTCTTGCGTACATTTATGCACAAACTTTTGAACGATCTATCTTTCTATAAAATAGAGTCCGAAGGATAGCATAGGATTAATCACTATTTCCACTTTTTTGTCAAAACTAGTCCACCTTGACCACCTGCAACTCAGCTCCTCCCAGTAGAATCAAATACTTGTCTACTTGGCTAAGGCCATAGGAACGACTGAGCGCTTCGGCATAGAGGTCCAGCTGAGCTCGGTAGCGCTCCACCAACTCTGTCGGCTCATGATAGCGGTCAGTCTTATAGTCAAAGAGGACAATACGGTCATCAAAGAGCAAATAGCCATCCAAGATTCCCCGAACCACAAAGTTTTGACCGCTGGCTGGATCCTGCTTGAGCATGGCAAAAGGTGCTTCACGATGGAGATGATTGGCCTGCTGCTGGATTAGCTGACCCAGTTCTGTAGCGAAAAAGGCCTCAATCTTAGCTAAATCAATCTCTTTCTTGACCACCGAATGTGCCTGAACCTGAGCCAAAGCTTGGCGAATGCTAGTCTTAGTGACAGGCTGATCCAGCGGAATCCGTTGCATGAGCTCATGGACAGCAGATCCGATTTGGGCTCCCTTGACTTGCTTCTTCTTGCCAAAGTCTGGTAGTTCAAAAGACAGATGGGGCTGATAGCTTTGAGGCGCATCCATAATATCCAGCCCTTCTGAGTCCATAACCGGCTCATAGAATTTCTTGATTTGACTAGGTGTGCGGACACTAGGCAATTCAATAGCTGCTTGATAAAGACTGTTGAGCCGGTCTACATTCTCCAAGATATCCAGAGCTCGGCGGATATCCTCTGACTGACGGTTGCCCGTCAAATCATCTACCGGAATGGAAACAGTCTGCTTCACTACTCCAATCTGCTCGTCTGTCAGATCCTGATCGGTCACAAAGCGGGTCTGATAAGCCAGATTTTCCCCCTCAAACACAGACTGGATAGCATAGAGCCAATCCTGAAAATTGGTCAGCTGGCTTCGGAGACTGCTGGATAAGCGGCCATTTTGACTGCCTCCCCACTTGCGCTCTTGGAGCTTGGCTTGATTTCCCTTGCCGACCAAATAAAGCTTGGTCTCAGCCCGAGTCATGGCCACATAGAGCAGACGCATCTGTTCAGACAGACTAGCCAGCTTGAGTTCTTCGGCATTCTGCTGATAGGGTAAGGTCTCCATGGAAATCCGCAGCTGCTTGGGAGCATAAGGATCCTGAGCCTCAACGGCCACATCGGCCACATATTTGATTCCGATGCCTTTTTTCCGACTGAGGATAATAGCAGAGCTGCTATCCTGACGATTGAAGGCCTTGTCCATATTGAGCAAAAAGACATACTTAAACTCCAGGCCCTTACTCTTATGGATGGTCATTAGCTGGACAGCATTTTTCGGAGCAGCCAGAGGGACACTGGCCAAATCGTGCTCATTTTTCAAAATTCTGTCAATCATGCTGATAAAGCGGGATAGCCCCTTGAAACTCGACTTTTCATAGTCGTTGGCCCGCAAGGACAGGGCATAGAGATTAGCCTGACGCTGCTCACCGTTTGGCAGAGCCCCTACCATATCATAGTAAAAACGATCCTGATAAATCTTCCAGATTAAATCATAGAGAGAATGAGTCTTGGAATAGCTGCGCCAGTCATCCAGCGTTGTCTGGAAATGCTGCAGTTTCTTGCGCAATTCACCATGGATGAGCTGAGGTTCCAGACCTTGATCAGCCAGAGCATTCCTCAGCTTTTCGTAGAGATTTTCCATAGACTTGGTACTGGAGGCTTGCAAGGCTAACCGAGCCAACTCGTCCTCATCAAAGTCAAACATTGGTGACTTGAGAAGGGCAGTCAGAGCATAGTCATTGAGAGGATTGTTAATGGTTCGCAAGGTATCCAGCATCACCATAACCTCTACTGACTGGAGGTAATTGGTCTCGCCATCATCCGGCACAATCGGGATATGATGCCGGTCAAACTCTGCCAAAATCAGATCATTGCGGGTCCGCGAAGCTGTCAGCAAGGTCATGTCCTTGAAATCCACCCCTTCTTGATTATGAAGGCGAATAATCTCCTTGATTACCAAAGCTACCTCACCCGCTGAAATGCTGGGAAGACCTTGGTCAGAATCCTCTTCTTCGCTATCAACGCTACCGTCATAGAGCAGAAATTCTGCCTGATTGGCTGGATTGGGCTCCCGTTTAGCCGGATTTCCTGCCACCAAATAGTGAGTCTCATTGTAGTCAATCTCACCGACTTCCTCGTCCATGAGTCGTTTAAAAACATCATTGGTCGCTTCCAGCACCTCGATGTGACTGCGGAAATTTTCCTTGAGGATGATCAGCTTGCCCTGACTAGGATCGGCCTGATAGAGTTTAAATTTATCGTTAAAAATCTGCGGATCAGCCTGGCGAAATCGATAGATGGACTGCTTAATGTCGCCGACCATAAAGCGATTATTTCCTCGAGCCAGCAATTCCAGCATTCGCTCCTGAGTATGGTTGGTGTCTTGGTACTCATCGACCATCACCTCATAGTACTTATCCTGATAAAAACGCCGCACTTCTGGATAATTTTCTAAAATTTCAATAGCAAAATGGCTTATATCACCAAATTCAAAGGCATTTTCCGCTACTTTGCGCTCCAGATAAGCATATGAAAAATCTCGGACAAAATCTCGCAACAAATCCAGTAGGGGAAGAGCTTCCACCTGATGCTGCTCCATAAAGTTCAGATGATAGAGGCGGACATCCAGCTCTTTAATTCTCTCTATCAAGGGCTTGCGGGCTTCATTATAGGTCTGAGCTAGCTCTTTTTTGAGCTCGTCCGCATTCTTGCCAACTCGGGCAGTAAAAGCCTGATGGTTAGAGGTCTTGGCTAATTCTAAAAAGCGCTGAATTAGGTCTAGCAACTGCTCAGATCCAGTCTGCTCTGTCAGCTCAGCCAAGATATCTAAGGCCGCCTGAACATTTTCCTGATATTTAGCCCCAGCAAAGGCTTGGCCTTCATGAGCTAGATGGCTCTGGAAAAAATCTTCTAAATCTAGCAAAGACTGCCTAGCTCCAGATAGTATTCGCTCCCGCTCTGCTCCAAAATCACTGATTTCATAACCCAGAAGAAAGGTCTCCTCCAACCATTTCCGCGGATTGCTGGTAGACTGGAGAAAACTATAAATACTATAAATCTGCTGGCGGAAACCAGCAATGTCCTTGCGCTTGCCAGTGAAATTTTTGACCAAGCGGCTGAATAATTCCTGTCGATCACTATCATAATAGGCATCAAACAGCTGGTCAAAGACTTCATTTTGTAGCATAAGCTGTTCACTGGCCGATTGTAAAATCCGAAAATGCGGTGCCAGCCCCAGCAAATAGCCGTACTTATTGACCACTTTCTGGGTAAAGGCATCCATGGTGCCAATATCCGCATTAGCAATTTCAGCCAACTGCTGGGCCAAGTGCTGGCGGAGTTCCTGATCTTGCGTCTCCTTGAGTACCAGACTCAGCTCCTTCTCCAGCCGTTCCTTGAGCTCACCTGCCGCCTTGACAGTAAAGGTGGAGATGAAAAGTTGGCTGACTTCCACACCTCTGAGAATCTGGTCAATAATCCGCTGAACCATAACATAGGTCTTACCAGAGCCAGCCGAAGCCGAAACAAGAATATTCTGACCAGAGGAGTAGATAGCCTGGATCTGCTCTGGTGTGCGCTTTTGTGGCTTGTCAGAGGCAGCTTCCTCAGCCTGCTTGACTAGGATATCCTGCTCGTTTAAAAAGGGAATCCGTCTCATTTGTCCAACTCCTCCTTGATTTTTTCTATCCAGGCTTGACGCAGCTTCTCGCCTGTCGGCCGTTTATCGTATTGATCCAGGTTTAACTTGGTCAGCTTTCTAGCCTGCCCCAGATGGAGATTGGCCTCAAAGCCTGTAATGGCCTTAAATTGGTCCACGTAACGGGCAATACTGCGGCCATTTTCTGTATAAGGATTGATGGCAAAACGGCCAGCTAAAATACCTTCTGCGGCTTGCTGATAGAGGTAGGCATTGTAGGCCAAAATCACTTCTAATTCTTCCTTAGTCAGCAGATTAACCTTGCTTTTCTCGTAGTTAGCGCCCAAGTCCTTGGACTGATCAGCCAGAAAGAGGCCTTTGTAAACCTGACTTTTCATGACTTGTTTCACAGCCTCGTCCAGTGCCTTGGTCTCCTTGAGGCTGGCTAGAGGCTCCGTCATCTGTAGGTACATGGCTCCGAAAAGTCCCTTGTCCTCGTGGTATTCTGGCATTTCTCGGATAGCTGCTAGGTAGGTCGGCAGCTGGGAATTAAGCCCATTAAAGAACTTCTCAAAGCTGAATTTGGTATCGCCAGACTTGTAATCCACAACTCCCAGACTCCCCGTCTCAGTCAGCCGATCAATTCGATCCACCTTGCCACTAACTTGAAGAGCTCTGCCATTCTCCAAAAGCAAGAAAGGCCGATCATCCCGACCAAAGTCAGTCTCCTCACCGATAGTCTCTAGCCCCTCAGACTGAGCCAAAATACGTCCAGTAGCCTGAGCTGCATCCAATAGCAAACGGCGGGCAAACTGGGTCTCACCATTTTCACCATAGACCGCTTCAAACTCAGCCTCCCAGCTAGTCTCCTCCATAGCCCGTTGTAAGCGAGTGTCGAAGTCCTGCTCCAAGTGCTCCTGCATAACCTTTTCAAAGATTCGGTGGAGGAAAATCCCATGGCTACGAGCATCCGGCTGAATCGTCCACTCCTCCTGCAGTCGCAGAACATACTTAAGGAAATAGGCATACTGGTTTTTAAAGTATTCATTGAGGGCAGAGGCTGACAGTTTCAAAGGCTGTTCTTTAGGATAAAGAGCTTGGAGTGTTTCCTCATTGAGAGTCTCCGTCTTCAACTCCTTGCTAATCTGGGGAATAGAGATTCCCTCAGTCGCCAACTTCTTACGCAAGACTCGGATTGACACTGCCCAGAAAGTCTGCTCCTCCGGCGTCCATTCACGGTCAATATCCTCCTGATAGAGGTCAATCACGCGCGCCAACAAAGCCCGATAAGTCCCAATATCGTCGCTACTAGCCTGTGGCCGCTTGTTGATGATAGGTAGGGAAATAGGCGCTATTTCCAGCTCCGTCAAATAGGAAGACATGGCATCCTCTACTTCATTGGTCAAGACAGGAGCAGACAGAACCAAATCTTCTGTCGCTGAATTAAGTAAAGATAGCGCCGCAAAGCGGTTTTTCTTAAGATTTTCACTGCTGGCTACCTGCAACTCAGCCTCGTCCCCAGTCGCTTGATTTAATCTCTGCCGTTCTTCGTCACTGAGCAGACTTTTATTTTGAGCTAACTTGGGTAAGCGCTCCTGCGTCAGTCCGATAGCATAGACATAAGGCGCAGCCATGGGCTCAATCAAATCATAGGACTGAACGGTCACCACATCCACTGTCGCTGGTACAACTCGGTACTTGGCCAGAAGCATACCAGACAGGATCAGAGCCAAGAAATCATCCAGCTTGAGCTTACTGCCGTCAAACACCTGTGCAAGCTGCTCCAAGACATGGCAAAAAGTTTTCCAGACTTCATCCTGCCGTTCTAGTTCCTGCTGACTTACTCCTTCCAGCAGATCAGTCAGATTGGCATCCAGGCGAACCTCTTTGATAAAGCTAGTAAATTTAGCCAAGAGACCAGCCGCTGTCTGACTACGAGATTTGAAAAAATCCAACAGAGGCGTGATAAGACTCCGACGCATAGCATTGAGCCGCTTCAGGTCAAATTTCTCCTGACGATTAATGGTAAAATCTCTCCCTAGCTTAGCTACCCCTTTAATATCAGCAAAGCGAAGGTACTGTTCAAAGTTATCCAGCTCCTCCTGACTCAAGCCACCATAAAGGCCAGTTTTTAGAAGATTGAGCAAATCTTCCGTCTGAAAATTATAGCGTTTCAGCCGTTCCAGTGACTCTAAAAATTGGACTAAAGGATGCTGGGACATGGACTCAGACCGCCCCAAATAAAAGGGAATCTGATATTGGTCAAAGATGGTCTTCAGCTGGAGCTGGTAGGCCTCCACATCACCCAAAAGCAGGCGGATATCCTTGTAGCGGGCACCATCATGAAGCCGCTGGCGGATGGACTTGGCCACATATTCCAGTTCTTCTTTTTGATTGCGCACCGACCAAATCTCTAGGTGAGAGCGATCCTCCGCAGTCAATTCCACATGGGTTTCAGAAAAATCATAGCGACTCTCTAGAATCTTGGAAATCTTGCCAAAGGTATCATCAACCTGACCTAGATCGTCTGATAAATACTCTGGCTTGACCTGATAGGTTTGAGCCAACTTGAGCAAAAAGTCCACGCTGGCTTGGTAAAGATTACCCTCACGAAAAGCGGAGCGATAGGCTTTTTGACTGGCATAAACGCCGATGACAATCTCCACTCCCTTGCGGTGCAGCAAATCCACTAGATATTCCTCCTCTGCTGAGAAGCGGGTAAATCCGTCGATAACCAGCGCAAGATTGCCCAATTCCTCATCCAGATCACCAGCTAGAATATGCTGAGCGAAAATTGTGAGCTTAGAGGTCGCATCATAATTTCCCGCCTGAAGAGCAACCGAAAAAGCCGTGAAAATCTTGAGCAGATCCTCACGCTTCTCTGGCTCTTCTAGATAGTTCAAATCCGCAAAAGTCATCTGAGCTGTCTGAAGCTCATGATAAAGGTCTAGCAGTTGCTGGATAAATTGTGCATCCTTCTTGATCCGTCCATAAACCTTAAGTTCCCGGTCATCCATTTCCGATAAAATCCGATAAAATAACATGCCTAGACCAATGTCATCTAAGGGCTGTCCTTCCTGAACATCATTGAGGACAAAATAACGAGCCATCTGGGTAAAACGTGTTACCGTAATAGCAAAGGACGCGTGATTTTCTAATGCCTCCAAAACTGCACGCTCCTTTTCAAAAGAAAGCGAGTTGGGCGCTATATAAAAGACCCGCTTGCCGGCCGCTGCCAAGTCCTGAGCTTGCTTAGCCAAATGCGCTGTCAAAGGACTGCGAATGTCCGTATAGAGTAATTTCATACCGTCTCTTTTCAACAACAAAATATAGAAACATTATATCATGTTTGAAGCGAAAACTCATGACTCAAAAGGTGAAAACACAAGGCTAGCTAGACCAAGATTATATATTGCTAGATGACTGCTGCCGACAAATCAATTCTAGACCTAATAACTCAAAATCAACTCTTATTCAGACACACTTTCAGCCTTATAATACCAAAAAATCCTAGTACTGAGTACCAGGATTTTAAGTTTATTTGAGCAAATCTTGAACTGGATCAAAAATAATCTTCTCAATATCTGCAAGATAGATGGATAGTTGCTGTTGCTTATTGAAGAAATCCGTCAAAGCTGAGTTGCTCTGAATTTTTTCTCCAAAAGAGGTCATTTTATCCTGAACTTCTTTGGTAGGCATTTGACCAGTTTGAGCCATTACTTGCAATTCATGCTGAAAAGCAAGGTACTCATTTAAAATGGTTTTTGCTTCGCTATCCGCGTCCACAGCTTTTTTGCTTTCAGCAACCGCTTTGTACTCTGGAAGTTCCCGCAGGCTGCGACTAAGTTCATTTGCTAAATCATAGATATTTGCCATAAATCGTTCTCCATTTTCTAGATTAGTCTAAAAAGACTTGATAATTTGTTTGCTCTCTGATTATTTTAGCAGATTTTTCCAAATCTTCACGATTTTTAAAGGTAATCTGCAAGATTCCGTTGATATCTTCACGATTTTCCTCGTTGATGCGAATGTTGACAATAGAGGTTCCTCTTAAACGTTCCAAAACTCCCAAGATGGCATCTTCTTCGTCAGGAACATTGATAAAGATATCATAGAAACTATCTACACCAGCTCGCTTGTGAATTTCCATAGACTTGCGAATCTGCCGGCCTTGGTCAAAAAACTGCCAGATGGCATCTTCATTCCCAGCCTCAATATCCGCGGCTACCTGATCCAAACGCTCCTTAAAGTCTTCAATCCTCTCCAAGATTGCCTCAGGATTGGTCAAAAGAATGGAGGTCCACATGCCCGGCTCACTTTCCGCAATCCGAGTCATATCTCGGAAGCCCCCAGCTGCAAAGGACTGGGTCAGTTCATGGTTTTGGCTGTAGGCCCCGGCCTGCTCCATGAGGCTGGAAGCCAGAATATGCGGAAAATGGCTGATTTGACCGGTCACTCGGTCATGTTCTGCAGCATCAACTTGGATGAAGCGAGCATGCAGACCGCTTAACAGCTCCTCCATTTCAGCAATGGTCCCCACCTTGGTCAGGTTGGAAGGCGTAAAGATATAATAGGCATTCTCAAAGAGATTAACATCCGCTGCTCTGGCTCCGGTCTTGTGGCTACCAGCCATGGGATGAGCACCGACAAAGCGGACGGGCTTATTCTTCAGATAGTTTTCTGCTGCTGCCACAATCTCTGACTTGGTTGAGCCAGCATCAGTAATGATGACATTTTCCTTCAGTTCTAGGCCAGCCATCATTTCCAGAAAAGCAATCGTCTGCTTGATAGGTACCGCCAGAATGATGACATCTGCCAAGGGGGCAAAAGAGACAAAATCATCTGTCACTTGGTCTACTATTCCTCGGTCCAGAGCAATCTGCCGTGATTCCGGGCTGCGGTTATAGCCGAGAATTTCAACCTCAGGATGGTCTCGCTTGATGCCCAAAGCCAACGAAGCTCCTATCAGGCCAAGACCTGCGATATAGACTCTTTTTTTCTCCATTTTCACTCCTTGGTTTTTAAATGGCTCAGTTATTTCATTGGAATTTTCCTAAAAGTTCTTGACAAATTCTCGATGTCGGGCTACAGCATCCTTCAGTTCTTCCAGATTGTCCGAAGAGAACTTCTCCAGTACTTCTGTAGCTAGAACTGTTGCCACTACGCTTTCCATAACAACACCTGCTGCTGGCAGAGCCGTCGGATCGCTCCTCTCTACTGTCGCCTTGTAGGGCTCGTGGGTCTCAATATCTACGCTCATTAATGGCTTGTAAAGGGTAGGGATTGGCTTCATGACCCCACGCACCACGATGGGCTGACCATTGGTCATACCGCCTTCAAAACCGCCTAGATTATTGGTTCGGCGAGTGAAGCCGTCTTCCTCCGACCAGAGGATTTCATCCATGACTTGACTGCCCTTGAGACGGCCAGCTTCAAAGCCCACACCAAACTCTACTCCCTTGAAAGCATTGATGGACACAACTCCCTGAGAAATCTTGGCATCCAGTTTCTTGTCCCATTGGACATAAGAACCCAGACCGACCGGCACACCGCCAACAACAGTCTCAATGACACCACCGATGGTATCCCCGTCTTTCTTAATTTGATCAATGTAGGCCTTGATTTCTTCTTCTCGCTCAGGATTGACAATGGAAACCTCCGACTGAGCAGCTCTTTCTTTGATCTCTGCTACAGTCAGATTGTCTGGCACATCAATATCAATGCCACCAAAGGTCACGATATGACTAGCCACCTCTACACCGATTTCTTCCAGCAAGCGCTTGGCTACTGCCCCAACTGCCACCCGCATGGTCGTTTCCCGTGCAGAAGAGCGCTCCAGGGAATTTCGCAAATCGTCAAAGCGGTATTTCATACCCCCAACCAAGTCCGCATGGCCAGGGCGTGGTTTGGTAATCTTGCGCATCCCTTTTTTCTTTTCATCCACATCCGCCGCACTCATAATCTCCAGCCACTTCTGGTGATCCAGATTTGTAACATTGAGGGTAATCGGACCGCCCATGGTCAAGCCATGCCGAACCCCAGACGTAATCTCGACTTGGTCACTTTCAATCTTCATGCGGGCACCGCGGCCGTACCCACCCTGGCGGCGCTTGAGCTCAGCATTGATATAGTCAGCGGTCAGAGAAAGACCAGCCGGCACTCCCTCAATAATAGCTGTCAGACGTGGTCCGTGCGATTCTCCTGCTGTTAAGTATCTCATACATTTTCTCCTATTTCTGGGATGGAAAGAGCTGGACATTCCGTTTGCTTTTCATCCAAACTGCCCATTTCGTCTCAGGCTCCATCTGGCACTTATTTCTTCAGAAATTCTTTCATCTCTTCCAGCGGAATCTGATGAATGCAGGCTGAACCTAGCTCGGGTACTAGGACCAGCTTGATACTCTTGCCTCTAGCCTTCTTATCATGGGTCAAGGCCTGATAGAGAGCATTCTCATCCCAAGGCTGGTACTCCACTGGTAGGCCGAATTTCTGACACATCTGGATGATGTCTTCTGTGATTCCGGCTAGCATAAGACCTTTCTTTTCAGCAACACGAGAAACCTGTACCATGCCAATCGCCACAGCTTCACCGTGCATGACCTTGCCATAGCCTGCAGTCGCCTCAATAGCATGCCCAATGGTGTGACCGAAATTCAGATAGAGGCGGACCCCATTATCCAATTCATCCTCGACCACAACCTTGCGCTTGACATTGCAGGAATGGTAGATGATGCTCTCCGCATGTTCCAAAATCGACTCTGGACTGCCATCCATCTCCTCCAGCTCTCGCCAAAGCTCCTTGTCATCAATGAGACCGTACTTAACCACCTCGCCCATGCCTTCAATCAATTCACGCCGACCCAAGGTCTGCAAGACATCTGGGTCAATCAGAACTCCGTCGGGCTGGGTAAAAGTCCCGACCATGTTCTTGGCCCAAGGTGTATTGACGCCCGTCTTACCACCTATGGAGGAGTCTACTTGAGCTGTCAGACTGGTCGGAATCTGCACGAAATGAATGCCCCGCATATAGGTCGAAGCGACAAAACCTGCCAAATCACCAACAACTCCGCCACCCAAGGCCACAATACCATCGCTGCGGGTCAGACCAACCTTAACCAGAAACTCGTAAACCTTGTTGACCGTCTTTAAGTTCTTGCTAGCTTCACCTTCCAAAAAGTCAAAGACATAGGTTTCAAAACCCGCAGCTTCCAAACTCAGCTTGACCTTTTCCGCATAGAGTCTGGCCACTCGATTGTCGGTGACAATAACCACCTTCTGAGACTGCCAAAGCTGACTCAACCAGCTTCCGGCCTGAGATAAACACCCCTTTTCGATGAGAATATCATAGGGATGATGTGGGAGATTTACATTCAGTTTCATAAGTACCTCCTAGATGTATCCTGCTTGTTTTTTGTAAGACTGTATATTTGTTGCTGACTTATTTTTTGAGCTGATTTTCAAATAATGCCCTCTAAATCGTTAAAAAAATAGACGTCCAAATCATCGAAGAACCAAGAGGACATCTATTTCATCACTATAATGCTATGTTTATTAGACTATTTCTTGATTTCCTCTAGCAAACTTGCCCAAACTTCTTCTGATGGCATTGTTTTTCCTGTCATCAGTTCAAAAGCTTTTTTAGCTTGATGAAACAGCATACCAAAACCATTCGTTGTTTGCAAACCTTGCTCTCTTGCTAATCTCAAAAACGGAGTTTCAGCAGGATTATAAGTTAAATCAGCAACTAAAATATGTTCAGGGAAGACAAATTGACTTGGGATAGGAAGAGACTTACCATCCATGCCTACACCTGTGGCATTTACAACTAAAGCCGACTGAGCAATTGATGTCTTTAAAGCCTCTTCATCTTCGACAGCATGCAGAAAGATATCCTGCCCAACTCTCGATGCCAATTGATCTATTTTAACCTTCGTTTGCTCAAGGGTCAGAGAGCGATCAAAAGCATGAATCTTTGCTGCACCTTCTATAGCAGCCTGTCCAATAATTGCTGACGCAGCTCCCCCCGCACCTAAAACGGTGATGGTCTTGTCTTTAACATCAAAATCAGGCAGACTGCGGAAAAATCCATATCCGTCTGTATTATAGCCAATCAAACTACCATTCTGATTTACAATCGTATTAACAGAATCTATCAGCTGTGCTGATTGATCAATACCATCTAAATATTGCAGGACTTCTTGCTTATAGGGCATTGAAATATTTGCCCCCAGCATATCATATCGACGAATATTCTCAATAGATTGCTGCAGATCTTCCCTATCAATTTCCCAAGCAACATAGACAGCATTAGTCTCTGTTAAGTCATAAGCAAGATTATGAATAAAGGGAGAAATGCTATGTTTAATTGGTTTGGCTATTACAGCTACTAAGCGAGTGTGACCGTCAATTTTCATTCAAAATCTCCTGAATTTTCTTCATATTGGCCAAAGAAATCTGCCCAGGAGCCGATGGAACCTCTTGACTGGCAAAAGACCAAATAGAGCCCGTCAAATCAGCTGCTATACGAGAAATTTTTCCAACTTTTCCCATGGAAATCGTGACAAAGTCCTGCTCAGGATTTAAGGTTTTAAATCCTCGAGTGTAGTTCATCAAGTCCAGCACATCCTGCTCATTGTGAGCCATGACAGAAACTTTAACCACTTTTGGTGTCAAACTTGTCAATTCTGACAAAATTTCCATCATATTTTCCGGTGTTTCCTCAAAATTATGATAGCTGAGGACTAGATTGGGAAAATCAAGCATTTCTTCGAATTTATCTTTGTGCGAATAATACTCAAAGTCAACATAGTCTGGCTGATAAAATCTCGCTACTTCTTTGATTAATGCAACATATTCATCATCTGACAAATCAAGCTCGCCACCTTCTTGCCGACTCCGCAGTGTGAAGAGTAATTCACGCCCAGCAAATTTCTCAAAAATAGCAGGAGCAACGTTTAGAATGCTCTCTTTGGGCAAAAAGTCCGCTCGCCATTCGATAATGTCAGCATCATCATAGCGGCTAAGATCGATAGCTTTAGCCTCTTCTAAACTTCTGGGCATGATTGAAACGACTAATTTCATTTGTCCACCTTAATAGTAAATACCTTGAGGTAGTTACTATTCTCATCTTTCTTATTGTATACAAAGTCTGCTGGTAGACCATATTCCGCCAGATAGCGGTGAGGAACTCCTGCAAATCCTTTTTCAATTTCTTTTTTAAACTTACTTTTAGAGACATTGGCTGCGTTGGTCGATAGAATCAATGTTCCTTTTGGACTCAGAATTTCCAAAGCCTGAGCCACCAAACGATGATAATCTTTCGCAACAGAGAAGGTCTGTTTCTTATTGCGAGCAAAGCTCGGCGGATCCAAGACAATCACATCATATTTTAGATTATGGCGCTTGGCGTATTTGAAATAGTCAAAGACATCCATAACTACGAAACGATGCGGCTCTAAATCCAAACCATTGGCTTCAAAATGCGCCTGGGAAAGCTCGCGACTGCGCTTGGCCAAATCCACCGAAGTTGTCTGACTAGCGCCACCCATGGCAGCTGCCACTGAGAAAGCTGCTGTGTAGGAGAACATGTTGAGCAGACTTTTTCCGCTAGCTAAGCCGTCAACCAGACTGCCTCGAACCTCGTGTTGATCCAGAAAAATCCCAGTCATCAGGCCATCATTCATGAAGACTTGATAGCGAATGCCATTCTCCAAAACCGTAAAATAGGCTGGCGCTTCTGCTCCGTAGAGATGGGCAGACTCATAGTCCAAGCCCTTGAAGCGAATCTTCTCGTAAGCTCCAGCGACCTCAGGAAAGACCTGATGGAAAGCAGCCACTATCTGGTCCTTGATTGAAAAAACAAAGGAATTATACCAAGAAAAAACTGCATATTCCTCATACAAATCAACCGTGAATCCACCAAAACCATCACCTTCTTGATTAAACAGTCGGTAAGCTGTTGTATCCTCAGCATGGCGATAATAGAAGCGCTTATCTTTAGCCTTTTCAAACAACTTCTGAAAGAAAGCTAGGTTCAACTCTACCTTAGCATAGGAAATCAGCCAACCAAGTCCCTTATTCTGCAAAGATAGATAAGCTGTTCCTAAAAATTTCCCCTGCTGATTGTGCAATTCCACACATTGATTATTGAGCGAAAGAGTTGAAAAATCATTTTTATCTAACACTAAAATGCCTTTTCTCAACTTTTCCTCTGTCTGTTTTTTAACAGTAAGTTTCTTCATAAGCATTATTATACCAAATATTGTGAAAATTCTCAAAGCATATTTATTATTTTAACCCAATATCGGCTTTAAGAGGAACATATTTTTATTATTTGCTATAACAAAAAGCCACCTGATTAGGCGGACTTTCGATAAAGAATTTTCCTATTTCCACTTTCTATTAAAATTAGCAGAAGAACATATATTTAAAATTTAAGTATTTGTATTAACAATCCTGCTTTGAATAAATCCTGACAGTCAAAAAATAAGATAGTATAAATGTCACGCTAGATAAGAGCAAACAAGCTATACCAAATGAAATTAACTGGGTATCTGATGGTTTTTCAAACAACGTATTGATTACGGATATTGACCCAACCATGATTGCCACTGAGGCTAATAGACTAATGATACTCATCGCTTCAGTTCGATCATTGAAATCTAAGTACGATATCGGTAAAAAAATTGCATTCATGATGAAGATAACTCCTATAAAAAATGAAAATAGCAAAAGTACATCAACATATCTATAAAATGCAAAGCCATGAAGTGCAAACGACGTTAAAAACAAGCCCATTGACAATATACTTCCAATAAGAATCGTAATGAATTGAGTCACAAATACACTTTTTATGATGTCACATCTCCTAATTGGTAAGGATACCATATATTGATTCCACTTTCCGCTGCTATTTTTCCTTAACCCAATCGAGCTAATAAAAGGAAAGCCAATAACTGTTAAACATAAAAAACTAATCAATGGTATTTCATTTCTACCGCCGAAAATTAGAATTGAGATTCCTATCAAAAATATAAATATCAGGAGCACCCTTAAATTTGATGCCAATTTATAATAATGATTCTTAATCAATCCTTTCATTTCCTTCTCCCCTCACCATCAACAGCATCATTTCATCTAAAGACACATTGTCTACTATCAGATTTTTATATTTTTTCTTCATCAGCTTTCTGTCAGATACCAGCACATCTATCTGATAATCTTTTTTCATGTATGATAAGATATCTTCGGTCGCAATGCTTACAAAATCATTTTCAGAGCAACGAATAACCCCATATTCATATATCAGTTCATCTTTTGTTTTATTTAAAATAATTTCTCCATCGTGAATAAATACGATATAATCTGCAATTTTTTCTAAGTCACTAGTGATATGAGAGGATAATAAAATGGAATGATTCTCTTGCTTTACAAATTCAAGAAGTACATCTAAAATTTCATCTCTCATGATTGGATCAAGTCCACTCGTCGGCTCATCTAAGATCAATAATTTAGATTCATGTGAAAGTGCTACTGCAATAGCAAGCTTCATACTCATACCTCTTGAATAGGTTTTAATTTTTTGAGATTTAGGTAAACTAAAGCGCTGCATATATTCTTCAAAACAAGCATTATCCCACTTGCTATAAATCTTCTCAAAGATATCAGCTAATTGTTCCGCGGTTAAATGTTCAGGAAAATTATTACTATCATAGACAACACCAATATTTTCCCTTATATCGGTATCTTCATCAGACATCTCTTTACCGAATATTTCAATCTTTCCACTATCTTTTCTCAAAACATTTAAAATGCAATTCATTGTAGTTGATTTTCCAGACCCATTTTCGCCAATAAAACCTAATATGCTCCCTTCTGGCAATGAAAAGGATATGTTTCTGATTGAAAAATTTGATTTCTCATATTTTTTGTTCACATTTTCCAATGTCAAAATATTAGTCATTGTCATTCCTCCTCCAAGTACAAAATTTTTAGTATCTCCATCATCTTTTCTAATGGGATTGCATTTTCTTTTGCAACTTCAATAGCAAACTGTAGATGTTCTTCTATTCTTTTCTGCTGTTGCTCTTTATAAAACTCCTTGTTTCTTGCCAGCACATATGTTCCTCGACCTATTTCAGTTTCAATAAAACCATCTCTTTGTAATTCTTCATATGCCCTCTGAACTGTAATAACGCTCACATGAATTGATTTGGCTAATGCCCTCATTGATGGAAGACTATCTCCAGCAACCAATTCTTCACTCATAATCATATTTTTTATCTGAGAAATGATTTGTTCATATATTGGTTTGTCTCGGTTATTACTAATAATAATATCCACAAATTTCTCCTTCACTCAAGTGTACTTATTGATTCAGTACAATAATATCATTTTAATAGCATTCTGTCAATTAAATCCCCCAATGTAAGTATACTACTCATTCTTTCTACATTTTTTATTTAGTTTTTTATAAACTTTTTAATGACACTAATACAAATGTTTTCTTGAGAAATTTTAACATCCAGATAAAAAGAACTTACCTCATTCCAATACTATAGTCTTGATTATTTTACAAATAAAACAATCTACCTCTTAAATCATCTCAATCTTTCCTCAACTGAAAAAATTATGATATACTTAGAGGTAGAGAATTTTTAGGAAATAAGACAAGGAAGTAACTTTCTGTGAAAAAAATAACCAAGAATTTACTCAATTTTATGAGTACAAGGCTAGGTTTCGTCTTGAGTTTGCTCACGATTTACTGGTTAAAAACCATGTGGGCCTATACTGTCGATTTTAGTTTAGATATTCAAGGAGCCTACCAGATTTTTCTGGCTCTGATTAACCCTTTTCCCATCGGACTTTTGCTGATTGGACTAGCTCTTTATATCAAACCGACCAAGCTTTTTTATTGGGTCAGCACTGCTATTTACATGCTGCTCTTTGTCTGGCTGGTCTCCAACTCCATCTACTATCGCGAGTTTACCGACTTTGTGACGGTCAATACCATGCTGGCCTCCAGCAAGGTTTCTGCAGGTCTGGGAGCAGCGGCCATGGAGCTTTTCCGTCCGTGGGATGCCATTTATATCATTGATTTCCCAATCCTTGGCTGGCTTTTTTATAAAAAGTATATCCGCTTGGATCATCGTGCATTCAATATCCGGGCTAGCTTTGCCGTAACATCTCTGTCAGCCATGCTCTTTTCAGCCAATCTTTTCCTAGCAGAGATTGATCGTCCAGAGCTCCTGACGCGCGGATTTTCAAATTACTATGTCGTCCGAGCTCTCGGCCTGCCAGCCTTTCTAGGCTACAGTGCTAATCAAACCTATAGTGCCAATAAAGAGCGCTCTAAAGCCTCTGCCAAAGATCTGGAGCCAGTTGAACAATATATTCAATCCCATTATGCAGAGCCAAATTCTGAATACTATGGCATTGCTAAGGGCCGCAATGTATTTTATCTCCATTTAGAGAGCTTCCAACAGTTTCTAATTGACTATAAACTGCAGATGGACGGCAAGGAATACGAAGTAACACCTTTTCTAAACTCGCTTTACCATTCCAACTCAACTTTGGCCTTTTCTAACATCTTTAATCAAGTTAAGGCTGGAAAGACATCCGATGCAGAAACCATGCTAGAGACAGGCCTATTCGGTCTTAACCAAGGCTCCTTCATGGTAAATTACGGTGGTACCAATACCCAGCAAGCAGCTCCTTTTATCCTCTCTCAAAATGGAAATTACACATCTGCTGTTTTCCATGGAAATACTGGCAGCTTCTGGAACCGCAACACCGCCTACAAGCAATGGGGCTACAATTATTTCTTTGATGCCTCCTACTTCACCAAACAGGACGAGACTAACTCCTTCCAATACGGCTTGAACGACAAGATCATGCTGAAAGATTCCATCAAGTATCTGGAACATTTACAGCAGCCTTTCTATGCCAAATACATCACCGTCTCCAATCACTATCCTTATACGACCAGTCTGATTGGCGATGAAATTGGTTTCCCGCTTGCAGATACCAAAGACGAAACCATCAATGGCTACTTTGCAACCGCAAACTATCTCGACTCAGCTGTCAAAGCCTTCTTTGACTATTTAAAAGAAGCTGGACTGTACGAAAATTCAATTATTGTCCTTTACGGAGACCACTATGGAATTTCCAATTCTCGCAATCCAGCTCTAGCACCACTTCTAGGCAAAGACTCTGAAACCTGGTCTAGTTATGACAACGCTATGCTGCAGCGGGTCCCATATATGGTGGTGATACCGGGTATGGAGAAAGGAAAAATCATTGATACCTTTGGTGGACAAATAGATATGCTGCCAACTTTGGAGCATCTATTGGGCATTGACTCAAAAAATTACCTTCAAGTCGGACAAGACCTACTCTCACCTCAGCATGAGCAAATCGTGACTTTCCGCTCAACCAATAACTTTGTAACCCCTAAATATACAAGCTACAGCGGACGGATTTACAACACACAAACTGGGGACGAGATTACCCTTCCCGACGAATCCACAACTGCAGAACTGGAAGCTATTCGGACAGCAGCCAATACCCAGCTGAAGATGAGCGATGCGATTCAGACAGGGGACCTGCTCCGCTTCTACACGGGCAATGACTTAGGAAAAGTCAATCCCGAGGACTATTCTTACATCAACTCCTTCAAGGCTCTCCAAGCCATCGAGAAGGAAAAAGGAGAGCAATCGACCAGCCTTTACTCAAAACGTGGCGGTGTGTCCTCCATTGACTTATTCAATTCGCCAAGCTATCGAGCACTGCACCCTGAACAATTCCAATCCAGCAGTGAGGAAGAGAGTAGCGGAGACTCTTCTAGCTCCTCTAGCTCTTCAAGTTCCTCTAGTTCAACTGCTACTCCTTAGTATTTATCAAACTACAAAACTCTCACCAAAACGTTGAAAATGTTTTGGGAGAGTTTTTTTTTATTTTCCGCCAATCAAAAAAAGATTGAAGAATGGAGCCACAAGTGGGTTTCTTCAACCTTTTTTATAGTCATTTCGCTTATCTTGACATTAGTTAATCACTTCAAAAACAGAAGCAGTCAGATTTTCAACATAAAATGGTCTTTTATGACGGCTGTTACCAGCTACCAAACGAAGCTTATCAGAATTTGACAGGTAGAAAGGCAAGCCACTGGCGTTGAAAATAATTTCATAGTGCTTTTCATCCTTAATCTCAAAAATCAGTAGTCCGCTTCCTTGATTTGCAGATTTGACAAAGACATGCTTGTAAATATCTGCGTAAGTCTTATAAGAAAATTCCTTGACAGTTGTCTTTAGATGAATGATCTGCTTGATAAATTCAAGGCTGTTTTGATGATGATTGAGTAAATCCCAGTTTACTTGATTGACAGCGTCCGGGGCATTGTAGCTGTTCATCGCTCTTTCTCGGTCGCTGTGCAGCACTTCTCCGCCTTCACCTGTTGCTACTAATTTACTTCGTGAGAATTCTTGACCTAATTCCATAAAAGCCATGCCCTGCATAAGTAAATTCATGGCCGTTGCCAGTTCAATACGTTTGGATTTTGTTAAAACGTCATCGTGTGGATGCAATTCAGTCAGTAAGTCATGCAAGTTGAAATTATCATGGGCTTCAACATAGTTGAGTACCTGCTCTGGTAACCAATAAGAGCCTAACTCCTTGCTTCCCAAAATAGACTTGGCTACAATGTCTTCGGTCGCCTGGCCGCTGACAAAGCCTGCTTTCACCCCGCCATAGACCTCAGCTCCCTTCACCGCATCGCGCTCGGTATCATTGAAGAAGCCAATCCGCGGCATTTGATAAGCATTGTCTTTTTTAGCCTTATCCTGTGGCATCAGACCCGTTCCCATATCCCAGCCTTCTCCATAAAGCAAAATCCTCGGATCGATTTTATCCATTTCCTCACGGATTGCATTCATAGTCGCTACATCATGGATTCCCATCAAATCAAAACGGAAGCCATCAATATTGAACTCCTCAACCCAATAACGCAGCGAATCAATCATGAATTTGCGGAACATCTCGTGCTCGCTTGCTGTCTCACTGCCGACACCGGTACCATTTTGGAAGGAACCATTTGGATTCATCCGGTAATAATAATCAGGAACGGTTGCCTGAAAAGCTGAATCAAAAGTTGAATAGATATGGTTGTAAACTACGTCCAAGGTCACAGAAATGCCAGCATCGTGATAGGCCTGAATCATGGTTTTCAAATCTCGAATAGCCTGACCTGGGTCATCTGGATTGGAAGAAAAACTGGTTTCTGGCGCATTGTAGTTCTGCGGATCATAACCCCAGTTATAAGTGACTTGCCCATTTTCATCATAGTCCTTGTGACGGTCAGAAATCGGCTGGAGCTGAACAACATTGATCCCTAAGTCACAGATATAATCAAAGCCCGTCTTGTATCGCAAACGATTTCTAGTACCTGTCTGGCAAGCACCTAAGAAGGTACCTCGCAGTTTCTCTTCTACCCCAGAACTGCTGGATTTGGTTAAATCCCGAATATGCATCTCATAGATGACTGCCTGATTAGGATTTTTGAGACGCCAGGTGGCTTTCTTACCTTGACAAACCTTAAACCCTGGAACAGTCTTGTCCTTTTCAGCAACAATAGCTGAGCGCTTACCATCTGGACTAGTGGCTATCGTATAAGGATCGCGGGTATGAAAATGTTGATTTTCAAAACTAACATGATAATGGTAGGCCTTGCCAGCTAGATCCTCTGGCACGTCAACCAACCAAACTCCAATTGTATTTTTAGCATGATCATGCGAGTATGTTTCTCCCTTTTTCATAGGGAATTTTTTATAAATGGCTGCTTCATTGCTGGAAGATTCATAGACTACCAATTCGACCTTTTTAGCTGTTGGAGCCCAGACTTTAAACAGGTTGGTCTGCCCCTGCAGACGATGACCAAGCCAACCTTGGTAACCCCAGCATTCATCAAAATAATCCGACCGCATAGCCACATCAAAATTATGAGGGCGGCGCTGTGAGTATTGGTGGCTGGTTGTAGCCGCCTGAAGGGAATAATAAACCTGATGGTCTCCTTCAATCAGCCACACTTCTGTTGGTAAATGAGCAGGCAATAAATCGATATGATAGTCACAAGACTGGCTGGACCAGTCCGAACGCTTGACAATCACATGGGCCTGTCCCAAAGGCTCCAATGTTTTAAAAGATAGTTCTCCTTGAATACCGAAATAATCAAGTTTGGAAAAAGAAGCTTCTTTTCCCCATTTATTTGTCTGCCACTGCCACAAATCATAAGAAAAGTAATCTCCCTTAGGATTATGATAGTGAACGATGACCTTATAGTCTAACATTTTCATTAATCTCTTCATTTCTAAATTATTCTATCGAAAGAGCATTCTCATCAATTTCGTCTATATTTGCAAAAAATTCCAGATGATTATGCAAAACTTCGAGTTCTACTGGTGTATCACCACCATATTCACCATCTAGATTCAGCATAAATGGTGCTTTTTTGTCCAATACTTCTAGCTTCAATTTGCTGGTTTTAAGATACTCAACCTTGGCATCCGTCACATGCTGTCCACCATTAATTGCTTGTATAATCAAGCTAAGCATATCAAATAACTTAGCCGTTTTTACCACAATCAAGGTAAAATTCCCATCATCGAATTTTGTATCCGGAGCTAGTTTTTCAAAACCACCAATAGAGTTAGTCAAGGCTACAAAGACAAGCGAAACCTTGCCCTCAAAAACACCATGATCATGCTCAATCCGTACCTTACGAGATTTGGAGCGAGGCAGCATTTTAGCCCCTTCTGCGACATAAGCAAGATAGCCCAGACGGGATTTGACTTCACTAGGAACACTGTAAGTCAGCTCCGTTAGGGTACCTGCAGCAGCAATATTGATAAAGTATTTGCTGCCATAAGCCCGGCCGATATCCATCTGAATCGTTTGGTTTTTCTCAATAATGCGGGCAGCAGCTACCGGATCCCCCATCGGAATCTTCAAAGCTCGCGCATAGTCATTGGTCGTTCCGGTCGGGATAAAGGCCAGCTTGGGACGCACATCTAGAGAGGCAACGCCATTGACTACTTCATTAATCGTTCCGTCACCACCGGCAGCAATCACCAAGTCAAAACCAGCTTTGGCTGCCCTTTCGGCTTCCCGCTGCGCGGAGAAGGGCTCTGGAGTCGTTTGGTAGGCGCTGGTCTCATAGCCAACATCTTCTAAAACGTCCAAGACTTCGGCAATATTTTTCTTGATAATCTCCTGCCCAGAAGTTGGGTTATAAATCAATCTTGCTTTTTTTATCTTGTTCTTCATACTCAGCCTCACAAGCCATCTAACCAATCCTCATCTCGAATCTCGATTCCAAGTTCTTGGGCTTTGGTCAATTTGCTGCCTGCATCACTGCCAGCCACCACCAAGTCCGTCTTTTTAGACACACTTCCGGCAACATTAGCTCCCAAGCTCAGCAATTTTTCTTTGGCTTGATTCCGTGTTAATTTTTGTAATTTTCCGGTCAGTACGACTGTTTTGCCAGAGAGGACTGCATCAGCAGCTGCTTTTTCACCTAGATAGTCTAAATTGACACCAGCTTCTTGCAGTTCCCGCAGCAGCACTTGGCTGCCTTCCTGCTCAAAATAAGAATGCAGACTTTGAGCAATAACAGTCCCCAAGCTGTCAATAGCTGCAATGTCTTCTTGATTAGCCTGAGAAAGTCTAGGAATGTCATGGAATTTCTCTAATAGAATCCGACTGGCCTTGCTTCCCACATGACGAATCCCCAGACCAAAGAGTAATTTCTCTGCTGAGTTATCCTTGGAAGCTTGAATGGCATGATACAACTTGTTGGCTGATTTTTCCTTAAAGCCGTCTAAGGTGAGCAAGTCTTCTACAGAAAGACGGTAAATGCTGGCAACATCCTTGACCAATTCCTTGGCAAAGAGCTTTTCGACAACCGCAGGGCCTAGGCCTGTGATGTTCATAGCATCTCGGCTGGCAAAATGAGTCAAACCCTCCATGATTTGAGCGGGACAGAGAGGATTGATACAGCGCAGAGCCACCTCATCCTCAAAATGCAATAGCTCACCGCCACAACTCGGGCAGTGACTTGGGATTTCCACAGCCTCTTCTGACACCCTCTTAGACTCGACCACACGCAAGACAGCTGGGATAATATCGCCTGCCTTATAGACAATAACTGTATCCTCCTTGCGAATATCTTTTTCAGATATGTAGTCCACATTGTGTAAGGTTGCTCGGCTAACTGTCGTTCCTGCTAGCTGAACCGGCGTCAAGTTCGCCGTTGGAGTCACAACTCCCGTCCGTCCGACGGTCCAGTCAACAGACAGAAGCTGGGCTTCCTTTTCCTCTGCTGGAAACTTGTAGGCGATGGCCCACTTAGGTGCCTTGACAGTAAAGCCCAGCTCTTCTTGAACACTTAAGTCATTGACCTTGATAACAATACCGTCAATCTCATAAGGCAGACTATCCCGCTCCTGAGCAATTTTTTCGATAAACTCCCAGACCTGATCCATAGATTCCGCCAGAATATGAGTAGGATTGACTGAGAAGTCCAAAGATGCCAGCTTATTCAAAACAGCTTCCTGACTGGTTTCCTGAGTCGGACTGGCTTCTTGATAGAGGAAAGTAGCCAGTTTACGCTTGGCCACAACAGCTGTATCTAATTGGCGTAGGGTTCCGGCTGCTGCATTTCGCGGATTGGCAAACTCAGGCTCGCCATTTTCCTGACGCAGCTGGTTAACCGCATCAAAGGATGCCTTAGGCATGTAGCATTCTCCGCGGACAGTCAAGTCAACAGGCTCTTTGAGAGTCAAGGGAATATCCTTGACCCGTTTGAGATTTTCCGTGATATTTTCACCGACAGAGCCGTCTCCGCGCGTCGCGCCTGCTATCAAGACACCATTTTCATAGGTCAGGGAAATAGACAGACCGTCAATCTTGAGCTCGCAGAAGTAGGAAACGCTGGGAAATTCCCGACGCACCCGCTCGTCAAATGCCAGTAATTCTTCACGTGAAAAAGCATCCTGCAAACTAAAAAGAGGATACTGGTGTTGGTATTTTTCAAATCCTTCTAAAATCTTCCCACCAACCCGATGTGTAGGGCTGTCAGGCAGAATGTCTGATGGGTACTTTTCTTCTAAGTTCACCAGCTCACGATAGAGCCGGTCATACTCACTGTCAGATACGCTTGGACGGTCACTGGTATAGTATTCATGGGCGTATTGATTAAGCAATTTGACTAATTCTGCAATTCTTTTTTTCATACTTCTATTTTATCATAAATGGGCGAAATCTTCCTCTATTTGTTCCTCACAATCTACAGGAAATTAAAAACAACTATACATTTTTATAGTTGTTCTTTATAATCTATCTCGTCAAATCAATATGCTGGGACAGACGATTGATTAAAATCGCTCCAATTAGCAAAGAAACAAATTCTCCAGCCGCTGTCGTAAACCAAGTGAGGAAAAAGGGAAGACCTTGTAAGAGGTGCAGTTCCGCAGCAATGGTAAACATGGAAATAGAAAAGAGAATTGCAAAGCAGAAATGATCTAGCCGAATCAGATTATTAAGAATATATTGATTCTTAAATTTTTCAAAAAGAATAACACCTAAAGTCAAAAAAACTAAAGTGGAACCACCACCAACAAAGACATCTACGATGCCAAAACTATATAAATTGGCAATCATACAGCCTAAGGTCACCCCGATGATATACTTACGATGATAAAAGGCCATAAAGTTCATCATCTCCGAAATACGGAATTGATAAGCACCATAGCTAATAGCATTCAAAGGCGGGGTAATGGTCAAAGCTACATAGATCGCCGCAACTAAGGCAATCTGAGTCATGTCACGAACAGTTAGGTTTTGTTTTTTCATTTTTTCTCCTTTAGCGGTTTTCCCGCTTAAAATATGCTTGACGAAAGAAGCTAAGCGTCAAGGGCTGTATCCCTTGCTAAAATTAGGAAATGAAATAGGTCGCAGACTCTCTTAAAACAGCTCCTTCTCCCCACTCTCTCACATTGAGACACAGCCTTTCAAGTATAGCACAAATCCCGAAAATATGATAGACTAAGATCATGAAAGTTGTAATAAAAAAGTTTTTTGATAATGAAATTTTATCCTACCTGTTTTTTGGAGTAGCCACTACTGTGGTAGCTGTCGCGACCCGGATGCTGCTCTATACTCTGACCTCGAATGAAATCATTGCGACCATCATCGGAAATATCGCCGGTATTCTTTTTGCCTTTGCGACCAACGATACCATTGTTTTCAAGCAAAAAAGAAAGGGCTGGCCAGTCAGACTGATTAAATTCTTTATCGCTCGGCTCAGCACCCTAGGCCTCGACCTAGCTCTAACCATCATCTTTGTCAGCTGGTTCCCGCAAATCATCGGCCAATTTGTCAACAATGACATCAAGATGGTCAATACTGTCGAAACCTTCATTGCCCAAGTAGCTATTATCATCCTCAACTATGTCTTCAGCAAGATTTTTGTTTTTAAAAGCAAGAAATAATAATAGGCTATTTGAGAAGCTAATATGGAGGCTACAATGCAATTTCGATTGGAAAATAGAGAATCGAAGAAAACACAAGAACTGGGAAATTTAATCAGAGCATATAATCAATCAAAGAGAGAACCGTCAAAAAGTGAACCTCTTAACATCTATGTCGAAGACGAACAAGGAAATCTAATTGCTGGCATGGTAGCCGAAACTTTTGGACATTGGCTAGAAATTGAATATTTGTATGTGCAAGAGAATTTGCGAGGACAAGGCATAGGCTCAAACATTTTGAACCGGGCAGAAAAAGAGGCTAGAGAAAGAAAGTGTAAATATTCATTTGTGAACACCTATCAGTTTCAAGCACCGAATTTTTATAAAAAGCACGGTTATGAAGAAGTGTTTGCCTTAAAAGAATATCCCTATACCGGAGAAAGATATTATTATACAAAAGCATTATAATTTAAGATTTGAATGATTCAAATCAGATGCATTATTGTCGGTTTCTTACGAAGAAGAGAAAATAGAGTTATGTTTAGACCAAAGTTTCTTTGCCCTATAAAAGCAAATCTGGACCAGATTATTCTGACCCAGATTTTTTGATGATTAGATTTCCAAACTTGGATTTTCAGCTGTCAGGTGAGTAATGTCACCCTTGACACCGAAATATTCCTCCACCAGAGACTGGAGTTCTTTCATGGCTGCTTGAGCACGCGCTGTCTGCTCTTCATTGATGGCCTCAATAACTAAAACAGCATCCTTGGTTCCTTCTGTTAGCATGGTCCGCTGAGCTTCTCGCCAGTTGAGACAGCGGCAGACGGCTCCCTCCTCATCATAGTAGATGATTTCCTCTGGCAGAGCCGGTGCATCCGTTTCAGCTCCCAGTGGAAAGAAGGCTTCACCACCCTTGGCTTTCCCCAGATGAAGACCACCGACAATCTTGTCCAAATCCTCCCCACCACAAGGAACGGCATAAGACAAGGACACACTGTTATAAAGATCTACCAAAGGATTGATTGGGTTGAATTCCCGTCCTTGACTGACCCGCTTGAGTAGGGCTTCGATAGAGGAACGCGCTCCTTTTTTGGTCTTAAATTGGCCGAAAGCCTGCCGCCATTCCTGAATAACATCATTCTGGGTAAAATTCTCATCTGGGATAAAGTCTTCAGCTCGCTTTGCTCCCTTATCTAGCAAGGATTTGAAGTAGGGATCCTTGCTTTCATCGACTGAATTGTCCAAACCCTTGGCTACCATAATACTAATCTGCGCCTCTGGAAACAAAGTCCAAAATTCATTTTCAACTGTAATTTTCATGTTGCACCTCAATAATTTCTTTTCTGACCTTTTTTGACCAGCTCCCAGTCCTTGGTAATATTCTCTCGGACGCGAACCAGCATCTTTTCTAACTCTTTCCGCTCAGTTTCTGAAAAATTTTCCAACGAAACCTGCTCCGAATATTCGTTTTCCGCTAAGATAAAAGGATAGAGGGCTGCCCCCCTCTCAGTAACGAACCATTCCTTATTCTTGCGGTTATTGGCAGCTGAGCGCTGTTCCAGTAAACCTTTGCCTTCTAGTTTCTTGACTGATCGAGCCACCGTCGAGCGATCTACCTTGAGCAAATCCGACAGCTCCTCCTGGATAATGCCAGGATTCTCCGCAATCCGCACCAGATAGAGATATTGTCCCCGCGCCAGATCTATGTCACGAAACTCCAGATTAGCGATGGAATCCAAAGCTCGGGCAATAATGCCAATTTCACGTAAAACTGTCATTTGTCCTCCTTATGAAACTAGTATATCAACTTTTTATTGCAAATGCAATAAAAAGTTGATACTTTCTAAAAAAGAAATGACTTTCTTTAAGAGAGCTATCACATTTTTATCATTTCTGTAGCGGCGAAAGCAATATAGACATTACCAAGCGCTTTTCCGATGCAAAAAGACGTACAGTTGTTACAACTGTGCGTCTGTCTGCCCTAATTATACTTTAACTTAACTAGAAAAATGACTCTGTTAGACTTGCCATCAAACAGTCAAAAAGATTCCAGAAATAACAGCCAGCCGTAAGTAAACATTAAACTCCATACAGCAGCAATATCTCTATTTATTCTCTACTACTTTCTCATTATCCATAATAAATGGTTTGGCCAGTCCTTCCCCTGTGTAGTCTTTATATTTGGTCTGCAAGTATTTGTAGACATCTTCCTTGGTTGCAAACTTGATTGCCTGATAAGGCTCTTCAAAGGTCAGCTTTTCGACAAATAAATATCCGTTTTTAGCTGGAACCAAAACACCGACATGCCCGACAAAGAGAGAATCACCATCAAGATTATCGTGGACTATGACAGAAAGCATCCTCGCCTTTTCGCTAAACTTGAACTGTTTGAAGTATTCCTCCATCTTCTTAGCATGGACTTTTACATCTTGAGTCGCTTCAGTCTTGACTCTTGAAAACAGGATATTAAATTCTTCCTTATCCTTGGCATCAAATAGCTTTCCCTTGTCAATCGCGTCATTATCTAAGAATAAAAGTTCATCATCCTTTGCCATTTGAGGAATTTCGATGCTATTTTTCAGCAAAGTATAAGAGTTAATTCGGCAATTTGTCCCGATAAAATCACCCTTTTTTTCACGCCACAAACTGCTGATTTTTTCTACATCGTAGTCTGTTTTGGTGAATTTAGTGAAATCGCCTGTTAATCCAGTAGAACCGACAATGCCATTGTAGTCATTGACTAGATTGACAAAGTTATCTACACTGTTTTTATCCAAGTCGGCAGCCAACAAATTCTTGACTTCTTCAACACTCTTTTTATTATTTAGATTTGAATAAGTTGCCTTCCACGGATATTTTTCCGAGCTAGTCTGACCAACTGTTGAATTTTCTTGACCGCCGTTCGATTGCTTTTGCGTCTTCCCACACGCCACTAAGCCAAGAATTGCCAAAGTGCAGGCACTCATCAACATGAGCTTTTTTACTTTCTTCATTCTTTCGTCCTTTTTACATTTTTACTATATCTTCTTCAAATAATTCCTCTTGTTATTATATCAAGAAATACTGGAAAACAGAAAGAAAAAAGCTAATTTGAACAGAAACTTCCTTGTTCTTGAAATCACATCTGAATTAAAAGTACAACTTTATAAAACAAACACACACCTCACCGAAGCTATTCCCCTTAACAAAAAAATGACTGCACCTTTATCAACTGCAGTCACTTTGATTTATGAATGGATGAACAATGTAGAGTAGCTAACTTAAAGAAATGATCTCTATACACTGGTAAGTCTACTTAATCTTGTGCTTGTTCATCTTTTCTTCGAAGATAGCTGTCATGATAGCGCGCAATTCTTCACGCTCCTTTTCAGGAAGCTCTCCTGCTTGCTTAGCTACAGCGTAAAGTTCTGGGTATTGCTTGGCAACTCGCTCAACCGTCTTGGTCGTTGCATGCCCTCTCACAAAGAAGGGAATTCGCTTAAGCCATTCTTGTGGCACCAGCGCCAAAATCTTTTTAGCCGCTTCCTTATCACTAATAACGGCTGTACTAAGCCCCTTTTTGATTTGCTCTTGCTCTTTTTCCGTAAAATCATTTAATTCCATTCTGAACTCCTCTTTTCTAATAAGTTACTTGCTCTTCTTAAATAGACTGCTCTTAGATTGGTTTTTTGAAATTTGAGTAACCCTGACAAGTCTTTCAGTCGAATTTCAAAAAATTAATTTGCAACAGTTCCCAATCTTCCTAAATGATTACGAAGCCTTTTGGTAAGATAAGCAGTTGTCCATCCGAGACTTGACAATGACTCACCAAATCAGCCGTGGCTCTGTCTAAAAGGTAATTCTCCTTAGACTGATTAAAAATCGCTCGAAGAATTTGGCCATCATGTTCCCAGTCTAAAGCCAGCACATCAGGCGCGATTTCTTCTAAGCTGTACTTCCCACACTTAATGATATGAGCACCATCCTTGCGAAGCTGAATCAATTTCTTCATGAAATCGAGCATCTCATTGCTATCGGAAACACGTTCCCAAGGCATGACACGACGACAATCTGGATCTGGCCCTCCATCTAATTCTAGCTCGGTTCCATAGTAGAAACACGGTGTTCCCCTTTGTAAAAAGAGGCAGGCAAGGGCAGACTTAACAAGTTGTGTATCACCTCTGGCAGTAGCCAAAATGCGCTCCGTATCGTGCGAATCAAGAAGATTGAACATTACTTCCGAAATCTGCTGTCTATAATACATAGATTGACCATTGATCTCATTGATAAACTGACTGGTCTTCTTGACCCCACGCAAGAAATAATCCTTAATGCTATCAGAGAGAGGATAGTTCATGACCGCATGGAATTCATCACCATTTAGCCAAGGCTGTGAAGTATGCCAGACTTCTCCAAGAATATAAAGGTCAGGCTTTTTAGCCAAGACAGCCTTACGGAAATCTCTCCAAAATTGGTGGTCCACCTCATTTGCCACATCCAGCCGCCAAGCATCGATGTCAAACTCTTCAATCCAGTAGGTCGCAACGCTCAACAAATAGTCCCTCACTTGAGGATTTGCTGTATTTAGCTTTGGCATATAGCTCTCAAAGGCAAAGGTATGGTAAGGGAGCTTTCTTGGATTGCCAAGCTTATCCTTTGTCACTGGGAAGTCTTGAATATGGAACCAGTCTTTGTAAACTGATTTTTCGCCATTTTTGATAACGTCCTGCCATTGAGCAGAATGAGAGCCAATATGATTAAAAACTGCATCCAGCATAATCTTCATGCCACGCTGATGAGCCTGCTCTACCAATTGGCGGAAGATCTCCTTGTCTCCAAAATGTCTATCAATCTCAAAGTAATCTGTCGTATTATACTTGTGATTGCTCGGAGACTCAAAGATTGGACAGAGATAAAGGCCTGTAATGCCCAAGTCTTGTAAGTAATCCAGATGGTCAATAATTCCTTGTAAATCCCCACCAAAGAAATCTGTTCTTTGTGGAGCGATAGCAGCATCCCAAGCTCGTGCCCCTTTCGGTGAAAGTTCAGGATTTCCATTGGCAAATCTTTCTGGAAAAATCTGATACCAAATTGTTTCTGAAACCCAGTCAGGAACTTGGCAACCGTCAATTTCGTGAATATAAGGGAGCTTAAAGCCATTCCTCTCGGAAGCAAGATTTTCTGGAGTATTGTCCGCACAACCCCGATCCCCATACAAGATACTTTGTCCATCTTTACCTTTGAGTTCAAAGAGATACTGGATCCGAGCAAAGCCAACTGAGACCTCCACTTGCCAATAATCAAACAAATCATCAGAAGTCATTTTGACCATCTCTTTGGTATCTTCATATGAATCCTCCATAAAAATAAAAGGATCCCCATAATGCAAGGTGATTGTTTTAATATCATCTTTCTTAGTTCTTATACGAATGTGCATCTGCTTATCCTTATATAGATAAGCATACTCCGACTCCGGCCTGTGGTAAATAGCTGACAATTCCATATTTTCTCTCCTAGATTTCTCTTTATAAACTCATCGCAACTTTGTGCAAACGATTTCATTGCATAGCCCTAGTATATCACTTAAAAAAAATGATTGCAAGGTGTTGTTTGTGTATATAGTAAAAAGAGTCTGGGACAAAAAGATTTCAATTTTTAAAAATCTTAATTATTAAGCCCTTCAAATATATAATTAAATGCGAAAAGCGAACAAAGCAGAATTCTGATTACCAGAAAACTAGTTTTGTTCGCTTTTTATATTTGAGGTCGGACTTTTGTCCCAGACTCTTTTACTAGCAATAAATATTAACCAATAAAATATGATAAATAAAACAATTAACAGTATAAGTTCATCCTTATTTTCTTCTTTAAATACATATCATTTATAACTATATGAAAGTGCTTCTTCCACTGCATTAATAATATCCAAAGTAAAATCTTTCTTTTTAATTTCTAAAGCACTAAGCATTTCTTTGTTTTTTCTAAAAGTTTTATATAAAAGTTTCTTATCTTTATCATCCAAATCAATTTTATAAAGAAGATTTGAAAGCGAAATAATTAATGGCTTAAAATCATTACACAGCGTTTCATCTGATTTTCTACCTTTCCAAGAAAGAAATCTATCAAAGTCATTATCGCTAAACTTTGGCTGTAATCCCATTTTGTTTCTTTGGTATTTCTAACATTAGATGTTTAGATTCTTCCATATTCGTTTCCTCCATTTTATCAATAATCTAAATAATCAGTATCTTTATCTTCTTCACACATAATTGATTTTTATTCATTTTTTAAGTTTCTATTCTATCAAATAGTTTGATAATCTCAGAATCCGAAAATCCTAAGGCATATAGTTTTTCAAACAATATTTTTGTTAGCCTGTTCAAATGCTGATTTCTTAACTCAATTATTTTCTTCTCACTTTCAATAACAAAAAATCCTTTACTTCCACGACTAACAATCAACCCCTGTTTCTCAAGAACTTTTAATGCTTTTTGGACGGTTACAGGATTACATTCTTCCATCTCTGCTAAAGTCCTTATGGGAGGACATCTGTTGCCCCAGTACATACTTACCTCTTAAAATAGTTGCTCTTATCACAGATGTTATTTGTAAATATGGATACATATTCACTTAACCTTTTTATTTTTCCTTCCTCGTATAAATTTCCAATAAGCAGAATACGGAATAACCGTAGCAAACAGAAGATAATATTTATTAGCAAACATATCAGGGACTCCTTTTGCATTGAAATGAACAGGAATTTCCTCCGGGAGAAATATGCAAATAATAAATATTACAACAATCATTAACATCAAGACCAAGACATCTTTTAACAGTCCAACTTTCATACAATTTTCCCTCCTTAAACTAAATAAAATTTGACTTGCTAACTTTTATATAAACTTCGCTTGAAATAACAAGTAAAGTAACTGATATTATCTGCAAAACCGGTGTTATCGGAAGATTTAAAAACCAATTAAGAAGAATTGGTGTAATGAGTGCAATTATCCCGACAAGTCCAGACACAATAACAGGCATGCTCTGCTTTACTACCATCATCTCGCTTTCCCATTCATAATTTGGATACTTTTTATTTAGGGAAATTCCTATCACTGTTATAAAGATCGAATAGCATATAGGAACAATTATTAGGTTAATAACTTGAATAAAGTTCATATCAAGTTTTAGCATAAATGCAAATATGGAAATCATATACCCAATCAAATGAAGTGTAAGGTTTACAGCTATCTTGGAATTTAAGATCATTTTTACCTTAACAGGAGAGCTTTGCAAAATCCAAATGTTTTTTCCTTCTAAAGATATCGCTGAAGCTGCCGGGCAACTGAGCGAGAGCATAGATGCAATAAATAATGGAGCAAAATTTGAGAGATATTCATTTATATTTTCTATCCCTGAAGACTCTCCTATTTGTTCTACAGAATTAAAAAGCAAAAATATACTAAAAACACATAAAAGTATTACACCAAGGCCTGCATTCAAGACCGCCATGTACGAGCTTAAAAAGCGTCCCATTTCTTTTTTATACAAGGCAAGAAATATCGATTTTCTATTATAAGATTTTTTGTTATCAGAATATCTTGATGTTGTTTTAGCAAGAGTATTAAGCAATCCATACTTCATCGCAACAATTTTTACAAATATATAAAAAACTGCTGTTGAAAAAGCAATAAATAATCCCATTCCAATATACATTGGAAAATTTGTGTGTTGCACGAATAACCCGGATATTGGGTACAGTTCTGTAATTTGCTTAGAAAGCATGATCTCAATGCTGTCTTCATTACCTGATTTCATAGCTGACACTGCAATATATCCAATTATGCCTATCATTGCAAATGAAAAGATTAGAGCAATAACATTTTTCCTCTTAAAATAAGATGAAACAGCCACAACAATCATTCCCATACATGCTGCTATGCACATAGGTATCAATGGAACAAAAATCATGGAGGTAAAATACAATATAATCTGTAATACATTTAAGCTTCCGTTTAACGCCCAAACAATGCCCCCCGGAAGCATAAATATGAATCCTATTAAAAAGTTCAATAAATACATAAACATAAACTTGCTACTTATAATGTCTGAGCTTTTTAAAGGTAGCGATAAAAGCGTTTCTATATCACGACTACCAAATAAAATTCCATTAGAATAAAATATTGTCAAAAATAATATTGAAAAACTTGATACCGCAACCATATAAGCCGGTATCAATTCCTGCTGTCCAACTTGTACAAGTGTTTTGGCTGTCATAATATTATAGACACAGAAAAATATAGCAAGAGTTATTATTCCAAAACTTGCAATAACAACAGAACTTTGCTTTTTATTTTTTGGCTCTCTAATTTCGTTGATTGGAAAAAAATTTATCAATTGGGCTCTAATTAGTATCCAAATTTTGCTCATTATCTTGTACCTCCATGAAAAAAGTTTCCAAAGTTTTATCACCTTTGACTTCTTCTGTATTTCCGCTTGCGATTAACTTTCCATTTTTTATAATTGCAATTTTATTACATAATTTTTCTGCAACATCCAAAACATGTGTTGAAAAGAAAATAGCTCCTCCATCTGACACGCATTCGTGCATTACTTTCTTTAGTAGAAAAGCTGCTTTTGGATCAAGTCCTACAAAAGGTTCATCTAAAATTAGTAACTTTGGAGAATGCACCAGTGCAGAAATAATCGCTGTTCGTTGCTTCATACCATGTGAATACGAAGATATCATCCCCGAAAGATGCTTAGTCATTTCAAATAAATCACTATATTTTTGAATTCTTTCTCTGCGTATTTCAGTAGAAATTTCAAATAAATCTGCAATAAAATTGATGTACTGAAATCCCGTCATATGTTCATATAAGTCTGGATTATCCGGAATGTATGCCATCATTTTTTTACAAATAACAGGCTCCTCTTTAATGGAATACCCATTAATCGTTATACTTCCATTCTCAAAATCATGAATCCCAACTACTGCTTTTATTGTTGTAGTTTTTCCGGCTCCATTTGCACCAATGAATCCATAAATATCTCCAGACTGTACTGAAATGGATAGGTTATCAACAACTTTTTTGTCTCCATAAAATTTACTAAAATTATTTATCTCTAACATGCTTTTACCTCCATTGACAATTTGTCAGTTATTCTTTGAAATAATACCGATAGCTTTTTTAGCATTAGCTATCGGAACATTATTATTTTTACAAACATTCTATTCTTTTTCAATTGCTAAAGAGTTTTTTTGCATTTAAGCTTTGTTCAAGCATTATCTTAAATGCGTTTAAATACTCATTGACAGACTCTTTTTTTGAATATCTTATACTTATGTTATTTGAAACAAAAACATAAGCTGTCATAAGAAATTCCGCTGTTTCAGACGGATATTTTACAAAAAGTGTTTTTTCTGATATTCCTTGGTTTATTATCCTTTCAAAATATATTGTCAGTTTTTCAATAATCTTATGAGATAACTTATCTATCATATATCGATTTTCTTCAAGATCAACTGTTTTTTGTAACTCTGTTCCCTCTGCTGAAATATTTTCCGAAGATATAATTGTGGCATCTATAAAAGCTCTAATTTTTTCAATGGCGGTTTTATCTTCATCATAGACAATAACATGAATATCTTTCAATAATTTATCTGAATATTGTTCCACAAGACAATATAAGATATCTTCTTTATTTTTAAAGTGATAGTACAGCAAGCCTCTTGATATATTTACTTTGTCAACAATATCCTGAGTTGTTGTATTAGTATACCCTTGCTCTATAAAGAGTAGCATTGCAGCATCCATAATTTCAGCACGTCGTATTTCCGGTTCTTTCACATCTCGCATTTTATCCCTCCTATTTAAAGGATATCACGAAACTGACAATTTGTCAATTGTGTTTTCTCATTTCTCTTGAATTTTATGGTATAATATATTTACAATTTTAGAAAAATGCTTAATGCTTGCTTGACTTTTGTAGCAAGCACAGTAAGTGTACGGACACTTACGAAAAAATTGACGAAGCAGCCCTTTGGGATCTGCTTCTTTTTTTATCAATTTTTAGCTTGTTAGGGAGAACCCTAAGACCCCGAAATACATATAAAGGAGGAATTACCTATGGCAAATAGGATACGAAATGAACGACTTGAAATTAAATTAACCGAAGAAGAAAAAGCTCTTTTTGAAGAGAAAAGGAAACTTGCAAAGTGCAGAAACATGAGCCATTTTATCCGCAAATGCATTTTAGAAAAGGAAATATATCAAGTAGATTTAGAGCCTTTTCGAGATTTACAAGGATTACTTTCCAACGCTACAAACAACATCAATCAGATTGCAAAGCGAGTAAATTCGACAGGCATAATCTATAAAGACGATATAAACGATATGAAAAAGCAGATTGAACATTTCTCAAAAGAGTTATGGCAAATTCATTCAATACTTCTTAATAGAACATCAGGAGATGATTAGTTTTTATGGCAATTACAAAAATACACCCTATAAAATCAACCCTTAATTTTGCCATTTCATATATTGTTAATGGAGAAAAAACAGATGAACAAATCTTAGTAAGCACTCATAAATGCCATCAAGAAACTGCTCACACACAATTTTTAAGGACACGAAATGATGCAGGAACAAAGGGAAATGTTCTTGCAAGGCATCTTATTCAATCCTTTTTACCGGGAGAAACTACGCCTGAAATAGCACACCAGATCGGTATGGAGCTTTGTAAAAAGATACTCAAAGACGAGTACGAATTTGTCTTATCTACTCACATAGATAAGGGGCATACTCACAATTACATCATCTTTAATAATGTAAATATGGTAACGGGTAGGTGCTACCAGTCTAATAAAAAAGCTATCATAAAATCAGGTATCACAGCGATAAGCTATGCAAAGAAAACAACCTATCCGTCATTGACGAGTTTTACGAAAGCTATAAGAAAAAATACAATACTAACGGTAAATCTTGGTATGAAAACGAACAGGCAAAGCGTTCTGGGAAAATCTGATACCAAACCGTCTCTGCCACCCAGTAAGGAACTTTGCAACCATCAATTTCGTGAATATAAGGGAGCTTAAAGCCATTCCTCTCGGAAGAAAGATTTTCTGGAGTATTGTCCGCACAACCCCGATCCCCATACAAGATACTTTGTCCATCTTTATCCTTGAGTTCGAAGAGATATTGGATTCGAGCAAAGCCAACTGAGACCTCCACTTGCCAATAATCAAACAAAGCATCGGAGGTAACTTTGACCATTTCCTTGCTATCCTCATAATGATCCTCCATAAAGATAAAAGGATCCCCGTAGTGCAAGGTGATACTTTTGATATCTCCCCTTTTCGTCCGAATATGAATGTGCATTGTCTTGTCTTTATAAAGATAAGCATACTCCGACTCTGGTCTGTGGTATATAGCTGACAATTCCATATTTTCTCTCCTACATTTCTCTTTATAAACTCATTGCAATTTTATGCAAACGATTTCATAACCTAGTACTAGTATATCACTTTAAAAAAACGATTGCAAGGTGTTGTTTGGGCACATAGTAAAAAGCCTTGAGAACAAGGCTTTTACTAATTAGATTTTTTAAGAAGCTTACTCTATACTTACATGAACCATATTACGCAAGAAATGTATGCGACAGTTATCGTCTCTATCCTAGAGTGAAGTCCATAGTTAAGTAGATATTTTACATATGAAACATTAGAAAAACAATACCTGTTGTATTGGCTAGAATATGCGATAAGGTTGTAATCAAACAATTTTTAGTCTTTTTATAAATAACGGAATAGAGGATGCTATCAATAAAAATCATCAAAACATCATAGCTAACAAGTTCAAAACTTCCACTAGCAATATGAGCTATCGCAAACAATATAGACGACACAATAGCACAAAGCCAAAATGGAAACATTGTCATTGACTTACCAAGAAAGAAACCTCGCCATGCAATTTCTTCTCCTAAGGCTGCAATTATTACTTGAACCATGAGCAGTGGTATTTTATCAAAAGATAACATAGAATCTGTTCTTCCAACAATATGACTGGTGAACGCACCCTTAAATACCAAATCACCAATAATTAACGTTGCTACAGCGGTTCCTATCGGGAGTAAAACCAAAATAATTACCCCTTGTTTTTTCAGATCATCGAAAAATGATTTAAAGCGCAAGCCTGATTCTATATGTGATTTTTTCTCCAAATATTCAAGAACAAAGAAAAAGAGAGTCCCAATCAGTACGGTGAGACCTGATACAGAAAGTTTAGGTATTATCTTTGTCAAAGACAACACTGCCATTAAAAACAAACCAATGATTATAGTATATACAGACTTTTTATCTATTTTAGCAAAATTAGGCATAAATATTTCTCCTTAACGTTAGTAGGGCGACATGGTTATTCTTTTGTCTTGAATTGTCAAATTAAGTACACAATTCAAGACTTAAAAAACTTTCGCCAAAAGGTCTCTAGGTTTTCACGAGCAAACTTACACACTCAGCAGTTTGCTGTTACCGTATCATTTCGTCGGTTTCCCTCCTCATTCTACGAGTCCTATCCCATGGGCGGAACATCTGCTTCTACTTCGCTGATGAATCAGCTCGTACAAGCAGTGATACTGCCTCAACATGATGCGTCTGCGGAAATAGATCCACTGGCTGGACTTTTTTCAGTTCATAGCCCAGTCCTTGATAGAGTTTGATATCACGCGCCATGGTGGCAGGATTGCAGGAGATATAGACAATCCGCTGGGGCTCCATGCTGACACTAGAAGTGATAAAGCTTTCTGTCAAGCCCTTGCGTGGTGGATCCACTAAGATAACATCTGCCTTGATACCCTGATCCAGCCAAGTTTGAATCGCTTTTTCTGCAGGAGCGCACACATAGCTGGCATTGGTGATACCGTTGAGCTCTGCGTTTCGCTGACTATTTTCCACAGCCTCAGGAATGACCTCCACTCCATAGACCTGCTGGACTCGGTCAGCCAGCGACAGACCAATGGTGCCGATACCAGAGTAAGCATCCAGCACAATATCCTCTTTTTTAAAATCCGCAAAGTCAAAGGCTGTCTGATACAGCTTCTCTGCCATCTCGGTATTGACTTGGTAAAAGGCTGGCGCAGCAATCTGGAACTGCTTGCCCAGCATGCTGTCAGTGATAAACTCTTGGCCGTAGAGCGTCCGAAACTCCCGACCGAAAATGGCATTGCCCGGCTGGTCGTTGATATTCTGCATGATGGACTTGATAGCTGGGAAAGCTTCTGTCAAACGCTCAATTAGCTGCTCCACTCGGAAAATCTTTGGCCGACTGGTCACCAAAATCACCATGATTTCACCCGAATAATGGCCACGGCGAACAACCAAATTGCGAATCAGGCCAGTGCCTTCCTTCTCATCGTAAGGCTTGAGGTCGAAACGACGCAGCAAGTCACGTACAAAAACGATCACTTGGTCGATAACTGGATCCTGAATATAAAAGTCCTCAATCGGCAGGAGGTCATGGGAATTTTTTCGGAAAAAGCCAGTTTCCAGCTGTCCATTGACACGGCGAACTGGTACCTGAGCCTTATTGCGGTAGGCCAGTGGCTGATCCATGCCCAGTGTTTCCAGTACTTCCACTTCCGAAATACCCGCGATTTTATAAAGGCAGTCCTGCACCTGCTTGGCTTTAAAAGCCAGCTGGGCTGGGTATGCCAAGTGTCCTAAATCAGCAATTCCAGTCCGCAAATAGGCCAAATCGACATGCTCATTGCGCTGGTCAGACTTTTTCAAAAATTCCTCAACTCGGCCAAAGCCGATTTTTTTATTGACCTTGAGGATACGCATGCGAATCACCTCACCCGGCAGGGCATTTTCAATGAAAAAGACGCGGCCGTCTACCTTGGCTATACCCGCTCCCTCATGACTCAGATCTACAATTTCTACTTCAATAATATCGTTCTTTTTTAACATTTCTTTACTTTCTAATCAATCTTGCGCTCAACTGCAATTATACTAAAGTAGGGAATCACAGGATTTTCTACTGTTTATTTCTTTCCTCCTATTGGAAAATATGTTCACATTTCTGCTCTGCTATTTTCCCAAAAAGAAAGGGAAGAGACAAAATCTGCCACTTCCCATTATATCATAAGAGCCCTATCTTAAGCCCATTTGGTGCAGCCTTTCTTTGTAAGCTTCAAAGTCAATCAAGAGCCCTTGACCGCCATACATGTCATAGGTATCGACCCAGTCTCCATTTTCTGGAATGGTCAAGCGCTCAACTCCATTGCGAGAGCTAAGTAAAAGAGAAAAACTGTTGAACAAAAGAAAGCTGCTAGGAACATTAGTGGAAGTCAAGGCAAAAACCTTACCTAAAGCTTCTGCCCCAGTAAAGAGTTTGGTTGGATCTTTAACCTGTTGGAAAATAGCTGTTAGGACCTCCTGCTGGCGACGGGTCCGACCGAAGTCTCCCTCATCATCCTTGCGGAAACGAGCATAATTGAGTAGGGTCCGACCATCCATCTGCTGCTTGCCGACTTTAATAATCTGGTTTGGCACAACTCCGTCCTTCATGTTGAGATCATCCGGAACCTCAACCTCCGTCACTGGCTCACCATTGATTGTCGAAAATTTTGCATCCATGCTGACACCGTTTGGAAAAAGAGTGTCGATTGCTGTGGCAAAGGTTTGAAAGTCAACTAAGGCATAATACTTAATATCAATATCAAAGTGATCTTTCAAAACCTGACGGACAAGATCAGCTCCCTGATGATTTCCTTGCTCCCCAAATGTATAGGCCACATTTAATTTTTGATCATAATAATCTTCTTGGGAAGGATCCGCATAAATGTTGCTGGCACCATCAACATGAATCAAGGTATCACGCATAAAGCTGACTAGTTTAATCTTGTGGTCTTTGTTGCCCACATTCAGAACCATGATCGAGTCAGTTCGCGTCTCCGTTGACTGCTCCCCCACTCTGCCGTCCGTTCCGAGAATGAGAATATTCACCCCATCTGAACTATCTTGCCCCTCGAAATATTCCACATCTGTCACGTTCGAGTTTCCAGCATTAGCCGTCGTATAGCCCTTGATAAACATAGCAATCATCCCGCCTAAGACCAGCAACAAGAAAATTCCGAGCCAAAGAAGAATACGTTTGATTCTAATCTTTCTACGTTTCTTTGGTGCTGGCTGAGGCTGATCAACTACTGCCGCTGAACTGATCTGTCTGTTTTTTTTCTGTCTCCTGCTACGCGAAGGGCGCTCAGGATATTTTGGCAAAAGCCCAGACGAATCTGTCTGCACATTGTCTATTGGGTCAGACGAAGAAATATCCTCTTCCGAATCCGCATAGTCGGCCACAGGCCGGCTATTACTCTCGTGAACATTTCCTTTCGCTTTCTGTCGAAGGTAAGCAAGTTCTCTTTTTTCTTTGTCGTTTAAATAATAATAGTTTTTATAAAGATAGTCTAAACGGAGCTGCTCATGATGGCTAAGATTTTCTGCTCTCCTCATCTTTTCTCCAATCTATTTATCATGAATCAGAAAAACGGTGTAACTGCCAAAAACTTTAAAAGTAATCCCTAAATTTGCAAGTTCTTGGTAGGCAAATTCAACCAATTTTTTCTTTTCGTTATTGATGTCAATAATGAAAAAATATTCCCCCAAAGCCGTTTTAAGAGGACGACTTTCAATCTTAGTCAAGTCAATTCCGCGCCAAGCAAAGGTAGAAAGCGCCTTGTACAAAGCACCCGGCAGATTATCTGGCAGGGTTAAGGCCAGCGTTTGCTTGTCACCTTGTTTGGGCAAATCAAGCTCAGGCACTCTATGTCCCAAAATCCAGAAACGAGTGTAGTTTTCTTCCATTTCCTGAATATCACGCGCAACTACTTTCAAATGGTATTCACTTGCAGACGCCTGAGGCGCAATAGCAGCATAATTCATATCCGGATGCTCCGCTACAAAACGTGCTGCATTGGCCGTACTGGCAGTAATCTCAAATTGCGCATTCGGATAGTGCTGAGAAATATATTTTTGTCCCTGGGCGATGGCCTGCGGGTGGGAAAAAACTTTTTCAATCGGCTTGTCCAGGCTAGTTGCAAGCAACTGCTGCTTAATCGGCTGGACAATTTCTGCAACAGCTTGAATAGCTGCTTGGTGAAAAAGATAATCCAGCGTCTCATGAACACTTCCTTCGATAGAATTTTCAACTGGTACTATCGAATAATCAACTTGCCCACTTTCGTAAGCCTTCATCACTTCAGTGATATTTTTCAAAGGGACTAGTTTTCCCTTGGGAAAGGCTTTTTGAGCCACATGGTGAGAAAAAGAACCCTTGGGTCCTAAATATCCTATAAACATCGAATCTGCTCCGCTATTTCTTCTGGTGTCTTGCCCGCCACATCAATGATATGGGTGGCAATGCTTTCATACAGAGGTAAACGTCCTTCAAAAATTTCCTTGAATTGCTCGCGGCTATTATTCAAGAACAAAGGTCTTTGCATGCCCCCATCGTTTTTAATCCGCTCATACAGAGTATCAAAATCGACTCGCAGGTAGATATTATAAGGATTCTTCTTCAGCAATTCCCGATTGCGGGGATTGACAACAATCCCTCCCCCGGTCGATATCACATCTACCTCATCACCCAGCAAACGCTCTAGCATGCTTGTTTCAATCTGACGAAAGGCAGCCTCTCCCTCGCAGGCAAAGAAGTCGGCAATAGGCATACCGATTTCTTCTACAATCAATTCGTCCAGGTCATGAAAATTCGGATCCAAAAGACGACCAATCGTTGTCTTGCCTGCCCCCATAAAACCTAGTAATATTTTAGCCATGTATTAATTTCTCCAAATCAGTGAAAAAGCTTGGGTAACTTGTGTTGATTGCCTCGGCTCGCTCCAGTTTCACTTGTCCTTCCTTCACGAGAAGGGCAGCAATGGCTGCCATCATTCCAATTCGATGATCTCCGAAAGTATTGACAGAAGCACCGTGAAGCGGCGTCTTCCCTTCAATAATCATTCCATCCGCTGTCGGTTGAATGCTTGCTCCCATGCTATTCAAAGCGTCTGCGACGACTTGGATGCGGTCGGTTTCTTTCACCTTCAGCTCCTCTGCATCTCGGATAATGGTGCGGCCCTTAGCCTGCGTTGCTAGCAAGGCAATGATCGGCAGCTCATCAATCAAACGCGGAATCAGTTCTCCTCCGATTTCAGTAGCAGTCAAATCAGAAGTTTCGACAGTAATCGTCGCGGACTTCACCCTATCATCAATCTGGGATAGCTGAATCTTGCCGCCCATGGCCTTGATGACATCCAAAATTCCTGTTCGGGTTTCATTGATTCCCACATTCTCAAGAGTCACTTTCGACTGCGGAACAATCAGGCCAGCAACCAGCCAGAAAGCTGCACTGGAAATATCTCCCGGCACTGTCACCTGTTGGCCTTTCAAAACTTGACCGCCATGAACACGGATTTCCTTACCGTCTACAGAAATTTGACCGCCAAACTGGGCAATCATGTCCTCAGTGTGGTTGCGCGTGATTTCCTTTTCGATGATGACTGACTCGCCCTGCGCCTGTAAAGCAGCAAAAATCAGGGCAGACTTTACTTGGGCAGAGGCTACCGGCAACTGATAAGCAATTGGTTTCAAATCCTTGGTGCCATGAATAATGAGAGGTGGCAAATCACGTTCAGATTGGCCAGAAATTTCTACGCCCATCTGACGAAGCGGAATCGTTACCCGATCCATAGGACGTTTAGACAAACTGTCGTCCCCAAACATCTCAGCTTGAAAATCCTGACCAGCTAAAACTCCTGAAATCAGGCGAATGGAAGTCCCAGAGTTCCCCATATCCAATTTATTTTTCGGGGCTTTCAGGCCATCAAAACCAACACCATGAATCTTGACAATCGAACCATCATCTTCAATTTCAACGCCTAAATCACGAAAAACCTGCATCGTAGAGAGAACATCCTCTCCCCGCAGAATATCACGAACAGTCGTGATGCCTTCCGCTATACTCCCAAAAATAATGGAGCGGTGGCTGATAGATTTATCTCCCGGCACCCGAAGAGAACCTTGTAAACTTCCTGCATTGGTCCGCAGTTCCATAGCATACCTCCACATTTATTTCCTATTATTCTAACACAAATAAAGAACTAAAACAAATGAAGATTGAATTTCAATATAAAGCTCTAGCCAAACAAAAATGAAGCCCAGCTAAACAACTGGGCTTGCTAAAGTAAGGGGGATTTTTTAAAAAAGTTCTTTTCAATCTTCTTTAAATTTCTGAATCTATGAGGGATTTGCGGTATGGATATTCATAATTACAAAATGTTCGTCCGATAATGAATTGAAGTTGAGATCGCTGTGAAATTATTATTTTTGAAAATGGACTTTTTCTTACAGTTATAATTTTGTCACAGCTACGTCTATTCAAATCCCAATTCAATTCCCCCAACACCTGAGAAGAAGGCTGCAATGTTGTACTTCTCAGAGCGGTTCGAACTTGCACAATTGTCATGTCTTACCTGGTTTCTATAAATTCAATTTCTCTCTCAAATCTCTTAACTTACTTCTGTGTGTATCTAAATCATTTTCAAATATTTTTATCCTAGAATCTTCATTAGATTCAATATAGAAGCATTTTTTTATATGATCAAATGCTTCCCTAACATGTGCTAAAGCGTTTCGAATCTTTCTTTGTTCATTCCACAATGTTTGAATATCTTTAGGAATATTCTCTTTTGTACAAAAATAACCTATCTGTTCTTCATAACTGCCGGATATCCCTTTTTCCCTTAAATGATATTCGATCTCAGCATGTTCACACATATACATTCCTCGAATAGCGTTTAATTCGTCCCATCTTGCTAATCCAATATCTATAGAATCTTTAAATTTCTGCTTAACATGTTCAATTGTGTACTTATCATCTGTCGCAACAGATATAAATGAAAAATTAGTAAATAGATTAATATTCTTCTCATCTTGTAATTTTTCAACAACTTTTTGAGAGATTGTAGAATACTCATTTCGAGAATATAATACAAAAAAACGCTTATAATTTTTTGATTTTCTCACTTCAACTAAATAGTCTAATCCCTTTTCAGCATCTGTTCCTCCCCCTAAATCAAAGTCAGAAATAAAGAAGTCATATCGTTCTTCTCCACCTCTTATCATCAATAAGCGTTTTGCTTCTTTAATATCAGTAACAACTGTGATATTAGGTTGATATCCCTTAGATTCTATATGTTCTTTTACTGCTTCAACTCTTCTCTCATGAGGCCTCTTATTTGTACCTCTTATAGAATCTTCTAACCAAATCACTCTCACTTCATTTCTCAATTTCGGTTACTCCATTTTTATTTCAAAATTTACATTTGATGCGTCTTGAGATACATCTATTTTCCAATTATACTCGTCACAAATTTCTTTAACCAAGTATAATCCGACACCTGTCCCAAAATTTTTTGAACTGACTCCTAGGTCAAATATTTTTTCAATAGGTTCTATCTTTATTGGTGCTGTGTCTGAGCTAATAACTAATTTATTTTCATTATCTAAAAAAGAACACTTTATAAAAGTTGCACCGTTATCAATAGCATTTGAAATTACATTGTCTACTAAAATTGCAAACTCAAAAACATCTATTTCTTTTCCAAATTCTCCAACACCTATATCATCAATAATCCTTTTTCTATGCGGACTAACCTTAAGATAGCCCTTTAAATATGACTTAATATCAATTAGTTGCTTACCTATTAAATCATATGTACCTAATCTCAAAAACTGTCTTTTTATAGTACTAAGACGATCCGCACTTCTTCTAAAATCAATAATATATTCACTGACTCTATCATATTCATTAGTTTTTCGAAAATCTTCAGCTAGATCACTAATGGTATAAACTAAGTTATCGCTAATTGTATTTAATTCATGAACAAATAATTCCTGTTTCTCCGGATCTTTTTCTTGTAGCATTACTTTTTGAAGGGTATTTTGTGTTTCTAATTGAGCATTTGTTTCTATCAAGTGTTCATTTTTTTGTTCCAGTATCTCAGCCTTTTGTTCAGCTATTCTTTTTTCTCTTTCTTCCTGTCGTCGAGCGTCTCTTTCTTTTCTTCTTTCTTCCCTCTCTATTTCAAGCCTTCTGTCATCTTCCATGCGATCTTCAGCACTAATTTGCGTAGCAATTTTATTTCTTTCACTAATCAATTTACTAATAATTGGTTTCAAAATATTGATTAGTAGCTTAACTCGTTCGTCTTCTCTGGAAAATCCTTCACGAGAGGATGTTGAAATATCTTCAAGTTCATCATTATCCAGGATATCGAAGGATATTTCTCCTTCTAAATAAACTCTCATTGCTTGAGTATTATCTAAATACTCAAGAAAGTTTTCCACCGCTAACTTATCACGAACATATAATTTCAACCTATTAGGTCTATGAACATCATTTTTAACAAAATTTGGATCATTTTGTCTAGCTTCATTTGTATTTATTGTTGAATGAATACCAATCCATCCTTTTAGTTCATAAGAAAAAACCTTAGATTCTCCAGAAGTAGTTATGAACCTTTCTCTACCTTCTATATTTTTAAAATCTTCTTTTGAAAATTTGACAACATCCCTTCGTTTGCTCCTAAACTCTTGATATTTGCTATTTGGAATTAATACACTTTTCGATAACCTATTGGATAAATTATTTTCTAAATCATTTTCAAAAAAGGCAAAAAAGTTTTTGAACGCTATTTTTTTCTCTACTTTTTCAAATGTTGCTCTTTGCCGAGAATCTGTAATATAGGCCACTTCTATCCCTGCATTAATATTATCTAAAAGATAGTAATCAGCCAAGCGAAGTTTTAAAGATTCGAATTTTGTCTCAGCAAATCCTGACATATTTACATCCACTAATTTAACAAGAGTTCCTGTATCATATTGTTCCCATAATTCTCTATTTTCAATTCCAACTTCTGAAGCATCTACTCTTATTAGTTCTGGGACATCATTATCATTTTTATCAGTTGAATCTAACATCCATGCAGTAGTGATACCAGCTTTTTTTGAAACAATATAGTACTTTTTAGATAGAAATAACGTAGCTAGTTTACCTATCCCCTTGCGTCCTTTAATTTTATCTGACAATTCATTTTCAGACAAACGCTTATTCCTACCTATTAATGCATATTTTGTAGCCAAGTCATTATAAGACATGCCACTTCCATTATCTATTATCTCCAAAATAGATTTTTTCTTATTAATAGAATTAATATATAATTTTACATTTGTTGCACCAGCATCTAATCCATTTGCTACAAGTTCAGAAATAGCACTCCATCTATTAGTATACATTTGTTTACCAAGTAAATTCAAAGCATAGTATGAAAAATTGAATTGTATTGTATTTTTTTCTGACATATTAATTCCTTTTTACAAATTATTTTCTTCAAAGAAATCTTTTATTCTATTAGCTAAATGAATGCTTAAAATTGGAGGAACAGCATTACCAATCTGGGTATTAATTGCTTGTAGACCTCCGACAAACTTATAATTATCTGGAAAAGACTGTATTCTTGCACCTTCCCTTGCAGTCAAAGCTCTATTTTGACTAGGATGAATGCACCGTAAGGAAGATGGAGTTGATAAATTATTTGTTATGGTCGTTGAAGGTCTATCCCACCACAATCGACCATAAGTATTACGATATCCTGATGTTAAATAAAGTTCTCTATCTAGCAATCCATCTTCTACCATTCTATTTATATCATTCTTACCTTGTCCTTCCTTAAGTGCAGCCATAATTTTCTGCAATCTTTGTCCATGATTACGACTTACATGATTAAATAATTGATCTTGATTACCTCTCATTAAAATTTGATAATCTGTTTGTGGATCTTCCACATATTGATCCGCTCTGTCATTATTTCCTAAACTAGGTAAATCTCCAATAGCATCTCTTAAATTGAAGGGATTTTCAGAAGTACACTTTTCTGGAAAACTCCATTCAAACTCAATATTTAAATCATTTCTTACACCAATCAAAAAGACGCGTTCTCTATTTTGTGGAACACCGTAATCCTTAGCATTAAGTAATTTTGTATAAACGTTATATCCATGAACATCTCCAAAGCTAGATAAATCTTTAAAACTTTCTTTTACATTTCGAATAATTGGTCCGTTTTGCTCATTTTTCATGGTTAACAAACCATAAACATTTTCAAAAACAAACATTTTAGGTTGGATAAACGAAAGTATCCTTCTATATTCACGATACATTTTTGCTCTCTTATCATACTGTCTCTTGCCAACCGTGCTAAATGATTGACATGGTGGACCACCTATAACTAAATCAACTCCTTTAAAATTAATTCCATTTTTCTTTAAAAATAATTTATCAATATTCGCAATATCATCTTCTATCATGGTAATCTTTGGATAATTTTGTCTAAATGCTTCAGCAGCATCAGAATTAAACTCATTGGCAAATCGAATATTAAAATCTTCTCTAGAAACAAAAACATTATTTTCAATTTTTTTCTGAAAACCAAAGGTTAAACCTCCAGCACCAGAAAATAAATCAATTACATTAATCATAATTTATCCTTTTTAAACTCTAGTAAGACTATTATACCAAAAAACACGGCATTCAGCCGTGTTTCTATGTTTATTTAACCAACTTCTTCATCTCATCAATCCGTGCCACAGTCGCATCGTACTTGGCTTGGTAGTCGGCTTGTTTGTCGCGTTCTTTTTGGACGACTTCTGGTTTGGCGTTAGCCACGAAGCGCTCGTTAGAGAGTTTCTTGCCGACCATATCCAGTTCTTTCTGCCATTTAGCTAGTTCCTTGTCGAGGCGAGCCAGTTCTTCCTCGATATTGAGGAGGTCTGCCAGCGGCAGATAGATTTCTGCTCCTGTGATAATGCTAGACATAACCAACTCTGGCACAGCAAGGTCTGCTGCGATTTCCAGATGCTCTGGATTGGTGAAGCGCTTGATGTAGTTGACATTATCCTTGAAGAAAGTTTCCAGCGCGCTGTCTGTCGTCTTAATCAAGATGGTAATCGGCTTGCTTGGTGCCACATTGACCTCAGCTCTGCTATTGCGCACCGAACGGATCAGATCCTTGAGGGCTTCCACGCCAGCTGCTGCCTCGGCATTTTCAAACTCTGGACGAACTACTGGATAATCCGCTGTCACAATGGTGCCTTCTGAGATTTGACCAAAGATTTCCTCGGTCACGAAAGGCATGATTGGGTGAAGCAGGCGCAGGATTTGGTCTAGCGTGTAGAGGAGAACAGAACGTGTGATGACTTTCTCTTCTTCGTTATCGCTATAAAGGACTTCCTTGGTCAACTCAACGTACCAGTCCGCAAACTCATCCCAGATAAAGTTGTAGAGGATATGGCCAGCCACACCAAACTCAAACTTGTCGAAGTTCTCAGTCACCTTGCCAATGGTTTCATTGAGGTTGTGGAGAATCCAGCGGTCAGTAACATTACCAGCTTGACCAGCCGCCACCTGAGTGACATTCTCACGCGCAGCATCCAGCGTCAAACCTTCGTTGTTCATGAGGATATAGCGGGAAATATTCCAGATTTTGTTGATGAAGTTCCAAGAAGCATCCATCTTTTCATAGCTGAAGCGGACATCTTGACCAGGGGCAGAGCCGTTTGAAAGGAACCAACGAAGAGCATCAGCACCGTATTTGTCAATAACATCCATTGGGTCAATCCCGTTTCCAAGAGACTTGGACATCTTACGTCCTTGCTCGTCACGTATGAGACCGTGGATAAGAACATTTTGGAATGGCTGACGACCCGTGAATTCCAAAGATTGGAAGATCATGCGAGACACCCAGAAGAAGATGATGTCGTAACCTGTTACCAAGGTTGAAGTTGGGAAGTAGCGTTTGAAGTCTTCTGAGTCCACATCAGGCCAGCCCATGGTTGAGAATGGCCAAAGGGCAGAACTGAACCAAGTATCCAAGACGTCTTCGTCCTGAGTCCATCCGTCACCTTCTGGAGCTTCTTCACCGATGTACATTTCACCCTCAGCATTGTACCAAGCAGGGATTTGGTGCCCCCACCAGAGCTGACGAGAGATAACCCAGTCGTGAACATTTTCCATCCATTGGAGGAAGGTATCGTTGAAACGAGGTGGGTAGAATTCAACTTTGTCTTCTGTATCTTGGTTGGCAATCGCATTTTTCGCCAATTGGTCCATCTTGACGAACCATTGCGTAGACAAGCGAGGTTCAACCACAACACCTGTACGCTCAGAGTGACCAACACTGTGGACACGTTTTTCGATTTTAACAAGGGCACCGATTTCTTCCAACTTGGCAACGACCGCCTTACGAGCTTCAAAACGGTCCATACCTGCAAACTCGAAGGCAAGCTCGTTCATAGTTCCGTCGTCGTTCATCACGTTAACTTGTAGCAAGTTGTGACGTTGACCAACCAAGAAGTCGTTTGGATCATGGGCAGGCGTGATTTTCACGACACCTGTACCAAACTCAGGGTCTGCGTGTTCGTCGGCAACGATTGGGATCAGTTTATTAGCGATTGGAAGGATGACATGTTTGCCAATCAAGTCCTTGTAGCGTGGGTCTTCTGGATTAACCGCAACGGCAACGTCCCCAAACATGGTCTCAGGACGAGTTGTCGCCACTTCAAGGGCGCGTGAACCATCCTCCAGCATATAGTTCATGTGGTAGAAGGCACCTTCCACATCCTTGTGGATAACCTCAATATCAGACAGGGCTGTGCGAGCAGCTGGATCCCAGTTGATGATAAACTCACCGCGGTAGATCCAGCCTTTCTTGTAAAGGTCCACAAAGACCTTGCGAACAGCTTTTGACAAACCTTCGTCAAGAGTGAAACGCTCACGAGAGTAGTCGACAGAGAGCCCCATCTTGCCCCACTGCTCCTTGATGGTCGTCGCATATTCGTCTTTCCATTCCCAGACCTTGTCAAGGAATTTCTCACGACCGAGGTCATAACGGGAAACGCCTTGCTCCCGCAAGCGCTCCTCAACCTTAGCCTGAGTGGCAATTCCAGCGTGGTCCATCCCAGGCAACCAAAGCGTATCAAAACCTTGCATCCGTTTTTGACGGATGATGATATCCTGAAGAGTCGTATCCCAAGCGTGACCAAGGTGGAGTTTCCCAGTCACGTTTGGTGGTGGAATCACAATCGAATAAGGCTTAGCCTTTTGATCGCCTGAAGGCTTGAAAACATCCGCATCAAGCCATTTTTGATAACGACCAGCTTCAACCTCGGCTGGATTGTATTTAGGTGAAAGTTCTTTAGACATGTGTGTTCTCCTTTAATTACTTTTATTGACAATTTTAACCAAACCAATTTTTGAAAGTTCAATATAAATCTCTTCAATTTCAGCAAATGCTGCAAGTGGTGACATAGTATAATTTCCAGGATTATATTTGAGATCGTACTTGCTTATCTTTGAAATATAATACCTAGAGTGTTTCAATTTTAATGATTCCAACTTTGACTTAATATCTACTAATGTATTATGGTTTAACTTCAAAAACAACTTATTATAATTACCATAGAGCTCTGTGAGAGCATTAAAGTATTCTTTCACTAGAGCTATAGCATCAATCTTAGATGTTTCTTGGTTTAGTTTTATCAACTCCGCTTTCAATTTTTTCCATTTAAAGTTGGAATTTAAAAGATAATCTAAATCAATATAGAAATCTATTATAACAGTTTCATCATCTGGGCTAACAGCTTTTACTTCATTTATTGGTAAGTCAATATGTTGTGAATAATTCCTCAAAGAATGACAAAATCGATAAGCAAAGTTCGTATCATACTGATGGTTTGCAAAACTATGTATGCAATCAAATTCCTCACTATCCTTGGAATATTTTTGTTTGATTTGATTTTCATTAAAATCGACAAACAATTTTCCACTGGATAACAAATGAATCATGAAACGATTCACGTCTGCCTCTTCAATTTTCAATTCCTTTGACTCAAGTTTATTCTTAATACTTAAAAAATCCGAGACATCTGAAATAAACAATTCGAACATATTCTTGATTTTTTGAAAATCCTTTTGAATCTCAAAAATTTGGTTCGAGACTGACATTATTTCCTTGGTTGGTTCAATATCAGAGATGACAATACGTTTTTCATTGTTGTTAATTTCTAAATAAGCTAATCGCTCGATAATATCACTATCATTTAATTCAGCGTACTCCACATCAATTTGACGTAACTGTTCCTCAGATAAAGAGCTTACTTCCTCTTTTACATCGTTCATCTTATTCCCTCCCACTCACTCCTCAGCAAGCCATACCTCAAATCATCACAGCGATTGCCTTGGGCATCTTTGCGGTCCCGGATGCGAACTTCAAGGGTAAAGCCAAGTTTCTCAGCGACTCGTTGAATTTGAAAATTACAATCAAAACAAGATTCCCTCATTCATTCAAAAAGCGATTAATTCGCTTTTTTAAACTTCACGCCATTTTCTTTTAGTTTTTTGACCGTAGCAGGCCCAATTCCTTTTAAAGCTAGGACTTCTTTTTCTGTCCAATCTTTGAAATCAGCTGATGTACAGATTCCATTATTTACGAAAATTCGAGCATAATCCATTCGAATATCGTTCATTTCTGGTTCTGCCACAAAAGAAAACAAGCCAGTTAGCTCAATAAAGCCTTCTTCTAGTCCATAAGGAAAGGCAAAGTGCTCCTCATCATCCAATTTTTTCGCTTCATTTGCCAAAAACTGTGTCACAATGATGTTTCTTTCTAAAAAATCCAAAAGTGGATAGAGACTCGCCATCAATGACTCATTTGTGTTTGGGTAGTAATATTCTTGCTCCCCTATATCAAACACTTGAAAATACCAGTCTTCTTCAGCAAAGAAGGCAATCGCTTCAGCGTTAATCTCAGCTAACTTTGCAAATAATTTTCTCGCTTCCTCTAGTTTTCCTCGCAAGAAAGCAGCAATAATAGCATGTACCAATATAGTATCATTGCATTTCCCTTTATTCCGTCCGTCTTGATAGAAGCGCTCGACCTTTATCTCCTGACCAGTCATATGATACAAGGAAAGCATGCAGAAAACAAAGTTGGGCGGAAAACGTTCTGGTCGCTTACTCAAGTACAGATCAACTATTCCCAAGGCTTTATAATAACAACCTTCCGCCATATAATATTCAATCAGGAACATCAGTGCAGCTAGGATAGGCCGTGCTTCAAAATAATTCCAATTGTTATAGCCGTTGATTTTCCATTTTTCTAAGACCAGAGTTTCAAATTCTAAGACTTTTTCAAAGGACGGCAAATCAAAGTCTTCAACCTCTGATACAAATAGATGAAACTCCGCTGCAAAATAATCTGGATTGAGCTTTAACACTTGTTTCAGCAGTTTATTTCTATTCTGTTTATTTTTAGTATACATCGCTTCTCTAAATAAAGCATGATCCTGATGCCAATCAAAAGTTCCTGTTTTTAATTGGTAATTAATTTCCTGAATATTCGGATAGTCACCATACTCATCAGCATATTGCATAATTGCTGTGTGTTGCTCATCAAAGTTTTGGATTCTACGCCGCTCAACTAAGATTGGTTTGTGGGCCATTGCTTCTGTCCACGCAGCCTCTTCTTCAGAAATGACTTTGATTGCCAATTTCTGCTGACGTCTTAATTCTTTTTTACGATTTTTCTTTTTAGCCATCTTTTCTATCCTCCCACTCACTCCTCAGCAAGCCATATATTAGACTGTCACAGCGGTTGCTTTGGGCATCTTTGCGGTCCCGGATGCAAGCTTCAAGGGTAAAGCCAAGTTTCTCAGCGACTCGTTGACTTTGGACATTGTAGCCAAAACAAGTCAGCTCAATCTTGTGAAGACCTAAATCTTTAAAGCCTAGATCAATCAAAGCACGTGCTGCTTCTGGCACATAACCTCGCCCCCAATAGTCTGGGTGCAAGGTATAGCCAATCTCTAACACATCATCTTCATGCCGATGGTTAAAATCAACAGAGCCAACAATTTTATCCGTTCCTTTGACGACAATCCCGTAGCCTGCTGGGAGATTCTCCTTTTGATTGCGCTCGGGAAGGATATGCTCCAGATAATAAATCTCATCTTCCAAGGTCTTGACGGGTGGAAAGCCTGCAGGGTAGGAGACTTCTGGCCGACTGGCATAGTCAAAGATATCCACGGCATCAGCCACTGTACGGACTCGCAAGACGAGACGTTCCGTTTCTAATCGATTTGGTAATCGTGCTTGCTCCATCTTCCCACCTCTCTTTCCATAAAAAATCGCCCTTGCCATATTTATGACAGGGACGAATGTGTTTATCCGCGGTACCACCCAATTTCGGGCAAGGCCCGCAACTTTCGTCTTTAAAATAAAAAGACAATATTATTTCATTTCTCATCTCATCAGCAACCAGCTTTGACACATTTGTGGACTTCTCAGCGCCGCCACTTTCTGTAAAATGCTTGACTCAAAACACCTCTGATGAACTTATTCTATCACCTTTCCAGCGAAAAATCAATAATTTCTCTCACCCAAAAGTCCATCTGGCAGATCGTGAAATCCTTTGCCCGCCTGATAGTTGGCAAATTTCCCTAAAAGGAACTGGTAGGCATCTAGACGACTTTCATAGCGAATAGCCGCTTCCTTTGCCCGCTCGTCTCGGTCCGACTCGTAGACTGCCTGACTCTCCTTGAGGGCCATCTCGTTAATCATGACCTGAGTCTTGACCCAAGCTTCAAACTCCTGTAAAAATTCCTGTTCGTACCTCATTTTTCTCACTTTCTAACTGCAAATAGCTAGTCCAAATCTCGGTAAAAATCACTGTCAATATCACGGAAGGGCTGAATGTCCTGCACATACTCCAGCACTCCCTGAAATTCACCAGCCTCATCCCACACTGCTGCATAAGTCACATGGACAAACTTGCCTCGCGATTCCGACTTGAACCACATCTCGAACTTGTCCCGCTCTCCCTCGCGTAGAGCCTTGAAAATCCGCCGCACCTTGTCCAAAAACTTGGGCGGGTGGCAGAGCTCGACATTGCGCCCTATCTGGGAAGGCGTCCGCTTGAAAATCATCTCATCCGCCGGCACACTGTCATTATAATACTGGAAAATATCGTCCTTATTGACAAAGGTAATCTCCATGGGCAGATGGTCCAAAATCAGATTGGCCTCCGCCACTGACAGATAGCCATGGCCAAAAGGCTGCTGGGAGTCCCGATTAAAGGCTTGCTCCTTCTTTTCCTTAGGCTTAAAGGAAATAGTGACCTGACCATCCGGCGTATCAATGACCTGCTGAAATCTGCCATCACTAGTCTGTTCTCTACTGGCTGGCGCTTCGCTTCCTTCATCAGCAGCAGCCCCAGCTTCCTCCTCCGAGAATGAGTGTCGCGCAGGAATCCATTTCTCCGTCGGCTTGATGATGGCATAGCCATAAGCATCGCTCTCCTCAGCAATCTTGAGCCAGTCATCCTGAGTAAAGGATTCGAGGAGAATCATGAGAAGGATGGATTCTTCCTTAAAAATCATAGCTTCAAACTCAGCTGCAAAGGTCTCAAACTTGTCCTTGACTTCTTCAATCGAAGTATCCGGCAGCTGCTCTGCAGCAGTCTTAGCCTCTTGGAAAAGGTCTCGAATCTGGTCATCTACCCCCCACATGACCTTGGGCGGAGAATCATGGCCATAGCTCTCCATGATAGGAAACATGAGCTCTTCCTTACGCTGATAGTGGTTATCAAACTGCCCCACCAAACCCAGCTGGCGCTGGAGTCCCTTGCGGATTTCAGGTAGAAGTTCCTCATCTTCTGTGCTTTCATAGGTGGATAGAAGCCTTCGAACCCGCATAAGGGCAGCCCTCAGCGCTAGATTTTCCTGCTTGAAGACCTGAACCGGATGGCCTGGATGGTCGGTATCAGCCACCTCCACATCCTTAATGGCACCTTTAAAGAGGTTGGCATGGACATTGCAGAGGGACATGACATCTTCGAAGGTCACTCCCGTATCCGAGTTCATCAGCTCATGCTCCATCAGGCTGATTTCGATAGCGGACACACCAGCAAAATGCTCGTTGAAAAGCTCCTGAACAGATTCTGCCGAAGCTCCGTTATGTAGGTCCAGCAAGATTGACTTGAGGACTTCAATGCGTTCAGTAGCCATGCCTAAATCCCCACCACTTCATAGCCGTTTAATTCCAGAGTTTGCTTGATTTTATTCAGGTCAATGCCATTCATGGCAGCTCCTTTTTTGATAGAAACCACGCGCCCGACTGTATTGCGCATGACAGGATTGGCCAGAGGCTTAAAGCCCAACTCGACCAAAACATCCAAAACCTCGGGCTGCTTTTCAATCACTTCTGCCACTGGGATAGACAAATCAATCACGTTATCCATATTCCCTACCTCCGTGTATTTTTTATTATTATATCACAAAAGATGCGTCCAATAAAAATCCTTCCCACACTTGCTCAAATTCGATCTTAGAGAATATAACAAATTCTAATAAACTATAAGTTATTGTTATAAGGACACTAATAAACGGAGTTTCACAAGAAAAAGCTAGTCCTATCAAGGATTCCTGAGATTATTTTCACAAACCCCTGCCTTTTGCCAGTCTACGGCTTTCTTGAAAACGCTTTATCAAGATCCTCCAAAACACTGAAATCAAGCTATAAGCCTCTAACTCAAAAGAGAGTGGGACAGACAGCCATGACGACATAGCCGTCACCCACAGAAATACGAAAATAAAGAAAACAGCCCTCATTTAGAAGTATAATATAAGTGAGGGCTTTGTGGTTGATAATTTCTTGAAT